>NZ_JBFAJA010000104.1:0-45204 GCF_040654975.1 Dactylosporangium sp. NPDC050588
GAGGGAGCATCGCCGTCCACGGTCACCGTGTCCCAGGACACCGCTGGGCGCTGGTTCGTGTCGCTGCTCTGCGACGACCGGATCGAGCCCGGCCCGGCCACGGGCGCGGTCGGTGTCGACGCCGGCCTGGACAGCCTGCTCACCCTGTCCACCGGCGAGAAGGTCACCAACCCCAAGCATGAGCGCCGGGACCGGGCCGCGCTCGCCCGCGCCCAACGCAACCTCGCCCGCAAGGAGAAGGGCTCCGCGAACCGGGCCAAGGCACGGCTGAAGGTCGCCCGCGTCCACGCCCGGATCACCGACCGGCGCAGGGATCACCTGCACAAACTGAGCACTCGACTCGTTCGTGAAAACCAAACGATCGTGATCGAGGACCTGACGGTACGCAACATGCTCCGAAACCACCGCCTCGCCCGCGCCATCGGCGACGCGGCCTGGCGGCAGTTCCGCACCATGCTCGAATACAAGGCCGACTGGCACGGCCGGACCCTGGTCGCCGTGGACCGCTGGTTCCCGTCGTCCAAGCTGTGCTCGACCTGTGGTGCGCTCGCTGCGCGGATGCCGCTGCACGTGCGGTCGTGGACCTGCCGATGCGGGCAGACCCACGAACGTGACGTGAACGCGGCCCGCAACATTCTCGCGGAGGGGCTCTCCGTGATCGCCTGTGGAGGCGGTGTAAGACCTCAACGAGAGTCCTCTCGGACGGGGCAGTCGTCGGTGAAGCAGGAACCCCCTGGGGCGACCCAGGGAATCCCCGCCCTTAGGACGGGGAGGACTGTCAAGCCAAACTGCTCGCCGTGAATCTGTCCCGTCGCGTCATCGTCGCGCTCGACCACGACAACGCCCAGGACGCCGCCGCGACGGTCGACCGTCTCGGCGACGCCGGTCAAGCGTACAAGATCGGACTGGAACTCCTGACCGCCGCGGGCCCGTCCCTGGCCGCCGGGCTCGCCGCCGCCGGCAAGGACGTCTTCCTGGACCTGAAGCTCTTCGAGATCCCGTCGTCCGTCGCCGCCGCCGTACGAGCGGCCGCCCGCCACGGCGCCACCATGGTCACCGTCCACGCCACGGCGGGATCCAGGATCCTGGCCGCGGCGGTGGAAGCGGCCGCGCCGTCCCCGCGGCTGCGCGTCGTCGCGCTGACCGTCGTCACCAGCCTCACCGCCGCGGACCTCGCCGAGGTCGGCATCGACGCCACCACCGAGGAGCAGGTCACCCGCCTCGCGCTGCTGGCGCGGCGGGCCGGCTGCCACGGCGTCGTCGCCTCCCCGCACGACGCGGCCGCACTGCGCCGGCTGCTCGGCCCGGACCAGCTGATCGTCACGCCCGGCGTCACGCTGCCCGGCGCCCCGGCCGCCGGCGATCACGCCCGCCCCGCACACCCGGTGGACGCCTTCCGTGCCGGCGCGTCACACATCGTCATCGGCCGCGCCCTGACCCGGGCCCCGGACCCCGCCGCCGTGCTCGCCGCCATCGTCGACGACCTGCGGGCCGCGGCGACCTGAGCGATCCGTCAGTCCCTGAAGTCGGGCCGGGGCTCGGGCGGTGCGCCGCTGACCCTGGTGACGATGTCGCCGGCCACGTCGCGGAGCTTGCGGTTGCGGCTCTGCGACGCCCGGCGCAGCAGGTCGAAGGCGGTGGCGGCGGTGCAGCGCTGCTGCGCCATCAGGATGCCGATGGCCTGGTCGATCACGCTGCTGGAGACCATGGCCTCGGCGAGCTGATCCAGCAGCTGGGACTGGCGGAACTGGCGGACGGTGAGCGTGAGTGCGTCGGTGCACTGCGCCGCGATCCCTTCCGCCTGCTTCCGGACCGGCGCGGTGAACACCTGTGTGGCGGCCGCGTACAGGTTCATCGCGCCGAGGCTCTGCCCCTCGATGATCAGCGGCATCGACAGTGAGCTCGCGATGCCGTGCGCGACCGCGTGCGGCCGGTACGCGCTCCAGCGCCGCTCCCGCCTGAGATCCTCGACGAGGATGACCTCGGCCTCCCGCATCGCGTCCAGGCACGGCCCTTCGTCGGCGCCGTACTGGATCTCGTCGACCTGACCGGCCAGCTCGTCACTGACCGCCACCGAGAACGGCCGCCCGTCCCGCCGCACCGTCACCCCGCACGCCACCGCCGGCGTCACCGCCGCGGCGGCGACGTGCACCAGCCGGTCGAGGAAGTCGTCCAGGTCGTGCGCCTGCACCAGCAGCCCGAGCAGCTGCGCGGCGGTCGAGTGCGGATGCTCGGTCACGACGGGCCGCCTTCCTGAGGTCGGCACTGAAATCATCTGATCTCATCTGCATTGCCCAGATCCGCCGCGTCCTACTCGCCCGCCAGCAATCTGTCTGCGCCGGTTGCGCGGATGGTCCCTGGCGACCCGCTCGTTGCCGTGCTTGTAGTTGCCCGTCAGACGCGCCATCAGCTCCTGCGGATCGCCCTCGTCCACCTCGGCCAGAAACCGTGCCGCGGCCGTGCCCCGCAGCACCCCCGCCGGCCGGCCGTGATGCAGCAGCTTGACGTCGCCGCTCTTGCGGATCCGGTACGTGAAACCTTCAGGCGCTCCGCTCATCCCGGAATCCTGCCCGACGGCGGCGCCGCCCACGATCGAATTACGTCACTGCCCTCGGCCGCCGGGCCGGTGCCGGTCCAGGCGGTCGACGGCGAGGTGCCTCATGGAGAGGTTCGCACGTACGCGAGCGCGCGGGCGACGTTGGCCGGGACGTCGTCGACGGAGTCGAGGACGAGCCGGTCGTCGGTCCAGCTGGCGAAGCCGTCCCGCCGGGCCAGCACCGACTCCCAGGTGGGTTCGGCGTCGCCGGCGATCGGGTTGTCGGCCCGCTCGGCGAGGCGGCGGCGGTGCAGGGCCTCGTCGGAGCAGACCACCTCGACGAACCGCAGCGGCACCTCGTGCCGGGCGGACAGGTCACGCCACTGCTGGCGGGCGACCTCGGCGTCGTTGACGGCGTCGACGATCACGGTCTGGCCGAGCTTGAGCATCGCGCCGGCGAGGGCACCGACCACGACGAACGCGGCGAGCCCCGTCGGCTGGTCACGGTCGACGCCGGCGGCCCACAGCGCGACCTCGACCGGGTCGACGGGCAGGATCGGCGCCGGCAGCTCCCGCGCCAGCTGCCCGGCGATGGTGCTCTTCCCGGTCCCCTGCAGCCCGCACATCACGATCAGCACCCAGACAGGCTGCCACAAACCTCAGCGGACGCGCTTGCTCAACGGCCCCTCGTAGGGCGTCCGGTACACGAACAACATGGCGGCGACAGTACCGTGCGGGGATGCTGTCGACGCGGTTCACGAGCCTGGTAGGAGTGCGGCACCCGATCATGCTGGCGCCCATGGGCGGCTCTGCCGGCGGTGCGCTCGCGGCGGCCGTCTCGCGGGGCGGCGGGCTCGGGATGCTCGGCGCCGCGGACGGCGACCCGGCGTGGCTGGCGCGCGAGGCGCCGGTCGCCGCGGCCACCGGGCTGCCGTGGGGGATAGGCTTCCTCACCTGGATGACGACCGTCGACGCGGTTCGGCGGTCGCTCATGTACGGGCCGCGAGCCGTCATGCTGTCGTTCGGCGACGCACGGCCGTACACCCGCATCGTCCGCGACTCGGGCGCCCTGCTCATCCTCCAGGTCACCGACCTCGCCGAGGCCCGCGAGGCGCTGGACCTCGGCGCCGACGTCGTCGTCGCGCAGGGCACGGAAGCGGGCGGGCACGGCGCGCTGCGTGGACGCTCGACCCTGCCGTTCGTGCCGGCGGTCGCCGACCTCGCCGGGCAGGTGCCGGTCCTCGCCGCGGGCGGCATCGCCGACGGCCGGGGCGTGGCGGCGGCGCTGGTCCTCGGCGCGGCCGGGGCGGTGATCGGCACCAGGTTCCAGGCGACCACCGAGGCGCTCGTGCCTCCCGCCACCGCGTCGGCACTCGTGGCGGCGCGCGGCGACGACACCGAACGCAACCGCGTCCTGGACATCGCCCGCGGGTCGCGCTGGCCGTCGCGGTACGCGGCCCGCACGCTGCGCCACCCGTACATCGACCGCTGGCGCGACCGCGAGGACGAGCTCGCCGGCGACGAGCAGGCCCGGCGCGACTACCAGGACGACGTGGCCCGCGGTGCCGTCCCGCCGCTGCCGATCTGGGCCGGCGAGGGCGTCGACCTCATCACCGACCTGCCGTCGGCCGCCGCGCTCGTCCCAGCGCTCGCCGCCCAGGCCGAGGCCGCGCTGGCCCGCTGCTCAGGTGGTGCCCCACCGGTCTAGGAACTCGCCGACGGTCAGCTCGTCGAGCTGGTTCTGCACGTACCCGAGATAGTCGGCGTCCCCGTGTTCCAGGTCGGGCTTGAGCCCCAGCGGCACGGCGAGCACGACCTCACCGGTGTCCCGCCGGGTGACGACCAGGTGCCCGTGCACGGTCGGCGTGCCGGGCCCGCCCGGTCCGATGCTGTCGTCGAACAGCGACTGCACGACGCCCGCCGCGAGCAGCCGCACGACCGCCCACCGCCCGGCCTTCGCCGTCGTGACGACGTCGGCCGCCAGCACCTCACCCGCAGGCGCATCCAGATCGAGCTCCACCGTCAGCCCCGCCACTTGGACGCGAGGCGCTCCAACGCTTGCCGCGTCGCGCAGCTCTCCTCGATCACGTCCGGCACCACCAGCGACACACGCACCCCCGAGCGTCGGTCTCGTCGAAAGGCACCAGGAAGTGCCCTTCTGTCGGTCGGCCGCGACGCGTCCTACCGTCGGTGCTCCACGGTAGCCACTGAGAGGAACGGCGCCACAACGTCCCGGTACTGCACCCACACGTACACCGCCGCCCTGCCCGGTCTGTTGGTCGACAGCTACCTCGTCGAGTCCGCAGACGGTGTCGTGCTCATCGACGCGAACCTGCTGCAGTCCGACGTCCGTGCCCTCTCCGCCCGCATCGCGGCGCTGCGCAAGCCCCTGCTCGGCGCCTTCGTCACGCACGCGCACCCGGACCACCTCAACGGCCTGCCACTGCCCACCGGCGACGACGTGGCCGTGCACGCCGCAGCCGACGTCGCCGACACCATCGCCCGGATCGCCGACGCGAAGCGCGCCCAGTGGCAACCCGTCCACGGCGACGCCGCGAATACTGCTGATCGTTTGAGCGGTGCTGCTCATATTCCGCACCGCCCTGACCCAAAATCCCCCTCGCAATACTCACGTATGTAAATGTGTCCCCACACTGACTCCTCGCCGTTGATAGCTTCCGCGTGCACAGAGTGCCGGGGGAACACGACGGAACGGGGAAGCATGAAACGGCGTACGTTGATGAGCGGCATCGCGCTCGGTGGTGCGGTCGCGGCGATGCCCGGCATCGCGCTGGCGGCTCCCGCCGCTGACGACCTGGCGGCCATCGAAGGGCTCGTTCAGGAGTACTTCTCGGGGCGCGCGCTCCGGGTGACGCACGGAGGCGCGTCGGCGGGGCCGGTGGATCTCCTTGTGCCGTCGACGCGTTCGTTCACGCAGCGGCAGCGGTCCGACCACGAGCAGCTGAAATCCCGGCGGGCGGTCTTCGGGCGGTTCGGTGGCTACGAACGGTCGCAAACCAAAACCACGGTGCTGTCGGTGAGCGGCGACGCGGCGCGACCGCTTGCGCGGGTTCGGGAGGAAACCACGCTGTACTTCGTGAGTCCCCGCGCGTGCGGCGGGAGGTTTACTGCATACACTGTCGAGCACGACGTGCAGTTCGTCCGCGACGGTGGGGTCCTTCGACTGGACAGCGCTCAGTTCATCTCCAGCGACTACCGCGACCTGCCCGAGACCCAGTTCCTCGACGCCGTGCCGGCGAAGTTCCGGGGTCCCGGCCCCGCCAAGGGCAGCGGCATCAAGCCGGGCACGGGCGAGCCGCCGCGCAGCCCGAAAGTGGTTGCTGGGCAAACATTCGGCGACCGAACGAGCGCGAACCTCCAGGTGGCGTACGACTACGGCCGGATGATCGAATACGCGATCAGGTACGGCCTGAACTACGATCCGAGCGCCCTGTACTACAGCGACGACTGCACGGCGTTCATCTCCGAGTGCATGAACTACGGCTTCTGGCAGCACACCGGCAGCTGGCCCGGCCAGGACCGGACGAGCAACTCACAATGGTTCCGGGGCTCCTACACCTGGACGACGACCTACTCCTGGGGCGGCGCCGAGAACTGGTACTGGTTCGCCACGGGCTCCGGCCGGACCTACATCCTCAGTGAGCTCGATTGGATGGTGCCGTCCGACGTGCTCCAATGGAACTGGCCGAAGGGCAACCCGCCCGACGACATCCTCGACCACACCCAGATCTGCACCGACATCTACATCGACCCGGTGCTCGGTTTGGGCGACCAGTACATGACCCAGCACAGCAGCAATCACCACGACTACGTCAACCGTTCGCTGAACTACATTCTCAGCTACCAGACTTGGACGTATCAGTTGTATGCGCACAGGACCTGAGACCTCGTGATGCGAGCACGGTTGTTGACGGTCGCCGCGGTGCTGGTCATCGCGGCGGCCGGCGTGCTGCTGTACGTGACGCTGGGCCGCGGCGGGCCGCGCAACGCGACAGCCCTGGCGACCGTCAGCAGCTACCTGCAGGCCCTGTCGGACAATGACCGGGACGCCCTCACCGAGCTGGCCGAGCCGTACGGTCGCGGCGCCACCACCGGCGAGAGGGCGATGGTCGACGCGCAGCTCAAGCGGTACGGCGGCAAGCGGGTGCTGGTCGAGTCGCTCACGTTCGTCAACGCGCTGTGGATGACGAGCGGCGGCGCCTGTCAGGCCGTCTTCCGCGGCGTCATCGGCGGCGGGCCGGCGAGCTTCGTCGTCGGCATGCAGCTCAAGCCCGAGGGCGGCTGGCAGGTCACGTCCGTCGACGAACAGTTTCCGAGGCCGGACACCCCCGCCTGCAGCTGAGCGGTCTAGCACCGGCTCCCGCCGATCACGCCGCCGGGCTGTCGCGGGCGCCGCGCCGGGCGTTGGTCAGGGTTATGGGGTCACTGCCAGGTGGATGAGGACGGGGTGAGCTATGTCGACGTGGCCATGGCGCCGGGATGGAAGGTTGGCGGCTACGCGAAGTGGAGCCTGACGGACCTGCGCGACACGCGGTGCCGCCAATGCACCGGGCCGACCTCCCTGGTGCTCGTCATCGACTCGAAGGAATACGACGGCGGCACGCAGAAGCGGTGGCGGCCCGCGAAAGATCCCAAGCCGACCGCGGCGCAGCAACCGGCTGGCCTGCTCGTTGGCAGGTGGGGCGCCCTACGCATATTCGCGTGGCTGACGTGCCCCGACGCCCCGTTCACGCTCGACCAGCAGTAAGAGCTCGGCGGATGAACTGGTCGACTCGGGTGTCGAGCCGCCGAACAAGATCCGGTCCGCTCAATCCGCCACAAGCGCGCCGGGCCCTCGACGCCGCGGAGCGATGCATCCGGATGCCGGGCGACGTCGACCCAGCGGGCAGGTACGGGCTCGGACGACGGCCGCCGTTCTTGCCTGATCAGCCCGTAGCCCACGGCTTGGACTCGATTCAGGTCCAGCGTGTCGAACGTCCACCGCGGCAACGCGCGTGCGGCCTCCGTCGCGTAGCCGTGGCCCCACGCGGCATCGTGGAAGCAGTAGCCGAGCGATGCACTGCGGTACACCGGATTCAACCGGCTCATGCCGCACCACCCGACGAACGCCCCGTCGGCATCCCAGACATTCGGTGCCGACCACCCGCAAGGGATTTCCGGACGCCCGTAGCGGGCAGACTGGGAGGCGTGGACGATCAGGGGCGGGCGACGTTCGTGCTGCATGAGCACGCCAAACCGCGGCACCACTTCGACCTGCGCTTGGAGGAGGACGGGGTCCTGCGCTCGTGGGCGGTTCCCCGCGGCCTGCCGGACGACCCGAGGCACAACCGTCTGGCGGTCGCGGTGCCGGACCATGACCTCGAGCACCTGACCTACACCGACGCCGACAAGTCGATTGCCGACATCGGCTGGTGGCAGGAGGTGGACCGCAACGACAAGCGCATCGTCTTCACACTGCACGGCCGGGGCGCCCCGCGAACGTACGCGCTGATCAGAACGGACTCGGACTGGCTGCTGCACCTCATGAAGGCCTAGTGCTGTGACCACTAACGTTCACCGGGTTGGTGGTGTTGTGGTTCCTCGCCGCACGGATGCGTCGAGCGACTCCCCACCATGCTGGTTGGGGCGGGCCTCAGCCGGCCAACGGACCCGTGCCGCCGTCTCCGCCGTGCCTGCCATCACGCCGCCGTCTGATGCGGTGGTGACGTGATGACGTGGTGGGGGTCGGCGTGGGTCACGCCGGGACAGTCCGGCACCGGGGAGGTGCCGTCCTGCTCGACGGTGCGTGAGCACCTGCGGCAGCACTGCTGCCGCTGGGGTGCTGGTGCCGCCGCCCGCAGCAGCTCCGGTGTGCCCGGGGGTGCGGGTGGCGATGGTGGCGGCCGCGAACAGGTCGCGGTGCCCGGTGAGGTTGCAGTGCCGGCAGGTCATGGTCCGACCGGCTGGTTTGGTGATCTTGTTGCGGCAGCTGGGGCAGGTTGAGGAGGTGCCGCGTTCGTCGACGAGATGGACGGTGATGCCGGCGAGTTCGGCCTTGTCCCGCAGCACGGCGATGGCGCGGCCGACCTGCCACTGCCGTAGCCGCAGGTTGTGCCGGCGGCCGGCGGGTAGGTCGAGCACGCCGCGGGGGTCGCCGACGGCCAGGATCCCGACCTGCTGCTGCACCGCCCAGCCGATCACGGTCTTCGCCGCCTCATGCTGTGCCTGCCGGACGCGGCGCTGGTGCCGGGCCTCGACCAGGCGGGCGCGGCGGCGGGTCTTGCGCCACCGCCGTGATCCACGCTCGCCGGGCTTCGGCGCTCGAGCGGCGGTCGCCCGGCTGCGGTGCCTGGTGTCGGTGAGGTGCATGCGGTGTTCGGCCCGGACCGCTCGCCCGGATACCAGCAGGCCGTG
The DNA here is from genome assembly GCF_040654975.1 of Dactylosporangium sp. NPDC050588. Taxonomy (NCBI): domain Bacteria; kingdom Bacillati; phylum Actinomycetota; class Actinomycetes; order Micromonosporales; family Micromonosporaceae; genus Dactylosporangium; species Dactylosporangium sp. NPDC050588. The sequence goes on from NZ_JBFAJA010000104.1 coordinate 8,951, forward strand.
CCCGTCCGGTCCGGCAACCGCGTACGGGTGGATGACGCCGAGGTCGACGCCGGCGACCCGGGCCGGGTCCGGACCGGCGCCTGCCGGATACACGGTGACGGGTACTTCGGCGGTGACCTCGACCCACAACCGGCCGCCCTCGGCCAACAGGGTCACGGACCGGACCTGCTCGGGCGGGTACGGCACCGTCCGGTCCAGGCGCAGCCACAACGGTGCACACCCACGCGTGACCGGCAGCCGCAGGCGCCGCCCGTCCAGGGTGTAGGTGCCGTGGTAGTAGCGGACCGGCAGCAGCCCACGCCGCCTGCGCGGAAACCGCGCGGACAGGTCACCGGTCCGACGGCGTTTCGCCGCCGCGAACCACGCATCCGAATACCGTCGCAACACTGACCTGGCACCCGTCGTGTCCAGGTCACCGAAGGTGCCTGGCCCGGCCGTGGACAGCTCCCGGCACAAGGCCTGGTACGACACCACCGGCGGCGCCTGATGCCGCCACCGCCAGTGGTTGACCTCCAGCACACACGCCCACACGTCGCCGGCCGAGCGCAGCAGCCCGAAGCACCGCTCCCGCTGACCACGCGTGGTCCGCAACCCCACCCGGCAGGTGCGGTGCACCACCCGAGCAGCAGCAGGATCACGACGGCGAGACATGCGAACACTCAAGCACAGGGGTATGACAGAAAATCCCGGCCAACGTTCGTGGACACAGCCCTAGCGACCGGTTCGAACTGAGTGGACCCGCCGTCCGTCATCGGCGCGGCGAGCGCGATCGGGCCGGACGGTGCACCGTCCGGCCCGATCGGGGCGCAGAACCACTCCGGCTTCGTGCCGGAGATCCGGGGTTCAGCTGCAGGTGGAGCCGTTGAGCTTGAAGCCGGTGGGGGCGCCGGCGTTGCCGGTGTGGTTGGCCTGGTAGCCGATGGTGGCGGAGGCGCCCGCGGCGAGCGTGCCGTTGTAGCTGACGTTGGTCGCGGTCACGGTGCCGCTGGACGGGGAATAGGTCGCGCTCCAGCCGCCGGTGATGGTCTGCCCGGAGGGGAGAGTGAAGACCAGGTTCCAGCCGTTGATGGCGGTGCTGCCCGTGTTGGTGATCGTGATGTTGTTGGTCAGGCCGGTGTTCCATGCGCTGACCGCGTTCACGACCCGGCAGGTGCCGGCACCGCCCGGGCTGCTCTTCGAGGGCGAGGGCGACGGCGATCCGGGTGTCTTGGACGGCGACGGCGAGACGGGCGGGGTGGTGGGAGACGTGCCGCCGGCGGCGTTGATGATGGCGCTGATGATGCCCTGCTGGGTTACCGTGTTGGAGCTGCGGTTGAACAGGCCGAGCCCGTACTGGCCGTTGTATCCGTTGTCCCAGTAGGCGCTCGCCCCGCCGTACTTCTTCGCGGTGGCGACCACTGCCTTGGCGAAGTTCGCACGGTAGGTGTTGTTCGCCGCGTCGGCCGACGTCTTGTCGACCGAGCCGTACTCACCGACGAAGAACGGATATCCCTTGGTGACGAAGGTGTCATACATCTTCTTCAGCGTCTGGTCCATGTAGTCTTCCTGACCCCAGGTCGACTTCTTGGCCGGGTTGGTCGCGGCCGCACCCCACTGCGTGATGTTGCCGTCCTCTTGACCCGCGAAGTCCCACGGGTCGTAGTAGTGCACGGAGATCATGAGTCGCTGCTCGCCGCTCGGGATGGAGGACGACCGATAGGTGTCGGTGGGCAGCGAGAAGCCGTAGCTGCCCGTCGTGTACTCGATGTTGGTGTTCCAGCCCGGAATGAGCAACCATCGCGACGCGTTGGTGCCGCCGGTCCGCCGGACGGTGTCGACGAAGATCTGGTTGTAGGCGACGATGTTCGAGTAGCACGGCTGGCTGGGGTTGCCGTACTGTCCGTCGAACTCCTCGTTCATCGACTCGAAGATCAGGTGATCGTTGTAGCTCGCGAACTTCGTCGCGACCTGCTGCCACACCTTCTGGTATTTGGCCTTGATCGTGGTCTGGTCCGACGCGTCGCAGACCAGCCAGGAGCCGGTCACGCTCTTGTAGCCGTCGCCGTGCATGTTGATCAGCACGTACAGGCCGGAGTTGTAGGCGTAGTTGACGACCTCCTGGATCCGGCTCAACCAGGCCGAGTCGACGGTGTAGTTCGGGCCGGCCCCGATCTTTCCCAGGTACGACACGGGGATGCGGATCGTCTTGAAGCCCGATGCCTTCACCCGGTCGATGAGAGCCTGGGTGATGACCGGGTTGCCCCAGGCCGTCTCGCTGGGAATGCCATTGGCGTTGGCCTCCAGCTGGTTGCCGAGGTTCCACCCGGCGCCCATCTCGGCGACCAGTTGGGGAGCGGTCAGCTGCGCCGCGGCGTTGGCCGCGGTCGACCTCGCCACGCCGTACACGGCTCCGGTGAGGGCCAGGCCGGCGGCAAAGACTGCGAGCCCGGCCCTCCTAACTCTCGAACTCATGCAGATTCCTCTCGTACGGTCTCGAGCGCCGGACGTGGCGGCGTCTCCGGTCCGAACCTGGCGAGGAGTGTTGCCACGGCCGCAACGGGTGTCAATCGATGCGCTTCGACGAACGTGTTCGTTAGGCCGCCGAAGGCCGCTGAACAGCGGTTTTCCGTCGACGACCGCGAAACCGGCTCTGCATCTTTCGGAAATCGTCGACAATCCTGGTTGCCTGACCAGCGGGCGGGACACCGCCACTCGGCCGTCAGGGACGGCGTAACACTCCGGCTCCGGACAGCGGTCCCGAACCACGACCGGGGCGCGGATTCGCGGCTCAGCGCCGACCGGCTGCACGCACATCGGCGGCGTCGGTCGTCCGTCGCTGGGAGGTGCCGCGCTGATCGCGGCCAGATCCGGATGTGCCGGCGCCGGGCCGGCGAGGCGACTCGTAAGATCCAGGACGTGTCCGATCTTGCTTCCCGGTTTGCCCAGCTCGCTGGCGAATACGGCGCCCGCAAGCGGGCGGCGACCGCGCTCGTCGAGCGCTGGGACTGGTACAGCTGGCCGGGCCTGGATCTGCGTCCGTTGCACTTCGAACGGGACCTGCTCAGGCCCGGCCGCAGGCTGGATACGCGACCGCCGGCGGACCGGGATGTCCTGCGGATCGGTTTCGACGCCGAGGGCCGAGCTGTGGTGACCGAGGAGTACTCCGGCTTCCTGCGCGGCCGCCTGTACTACGAGACGTTCGTCCGCCACGGCAGCGACGTGGTGGAGGTGGCGCATTTCGACACGGACGGGCCCATCTACCTGCACGAGTACCGTTTCGTGGGTGGGCTGATGCGCTCGGCTGACACCGTCGCGCGGCGCGGCTCGGGGCGAGAGTCGTATACGTACGCCCACGGGCGGATCAGCCGTGTCGAGATCGAGCACGACGGTCGGCCACGTTCAACGCTGATGGCCGAACACGACGACGACGGCCTGGTCCGCCTCGTCGAGGTCATGGGCCACTGGTCCGAAGTGTGCTACGAGCGGCCGCCGGCCGGGTTCGACCTCGACGTGGCATGCCGGGCGATCGAGGACGCCCTGGTCGCGTTGATCCCGGACGCCGTGGCGCGCCTGACGGTCAACGGCCCCGCCGCCTGCGTCGCGCTGAGCTATCACCAATCGCGTGCGCTGTCCGTCGAGGTCCACGCGTGCACCGCGGACGAGCGCGCCGCCCTGGCGGCGATCGACCCGCATGCCGCATGGTCGCCGGCCGACTTCGAGACCGGTACCGACCTCGACCTTGCCGAGGCGGGACCGGTGCGGCTGGTGTGGCAGGAGCTCGCCCTGCTCGACGCGGCCGACCCCGGCGCCGGATCCGAGATCGGGCGTCGACTGTTGTGTTCGGCGGCCGCTCGGCTCAACCTCCGCGACTGGTCGGACACGCTGCCAGTCACCGACGACTTCGTGGTGTATGCGGTCGACCTTGAGCTGGTCGACCTGGAGCGGAACCTGACCGACTGCCTGCCGCCCGACCGGCTCGCCTCCCTACGCGCGCTCGGCCCGTCATGACCGACCCAGGCCCAACCTGCGCATCCGTACATCGGCCGTCCGGCCGTCGGGCGCACGGGCGGATCGTGGCAGGTGAGGATGTGTCGGACCGGAGGGGATTTGAACCCCCGGTGGGGCGTGGCACGCCGGCGACCCCACGCGCCTTCGAGCCGCCCGTGCGTGCCCGGCCTTCGGCTCGTAGCGCTGCTATAACCCGACTCTGCCACCGGTCCGGACACAGCATGGCTCAATCTCTCCAGCCACGTCGACGGGTTATGGGCAGCGCAGCGAGCGGATCGCGGCTCCGGACGTCCGGGAACGTCCGGGTCGCTGCGGTCTTCCGATCTCAGATCCGGGTCATGGCGGAGGCGTAGCCGCCTCCGCCGGGGTAGGTCCATTCCCCGGTGACCGTGGTGTCGTCGGCGCTGAACGTGCCCTCGTAGTAGGCCGGGCTGCCTTTCGCCCCGGCCCAGATGGTCAGCTTGTCGCCGACGAGTTCGTAGACGTAGTCGAAGGTGTTGCCGGCTGCGTCGTAGAACCGCGACACCACGTCGGCGCCGGCCGGCTCGCCGAACGGGTGCAGGTTGCCGATGACTTCCAGCCCGGTGACGGCTTGGCCGAACTGGTTCAGTTCGACGTGCTGGAGCAGGAAGAACCGGCCGTCCATCCACTCGTACCGCACGGTTCCCTCGGCGCCGCCGGTTACCGTCCAGGTGCCGACCAGACGGTCCAGGGCGGTCAGTTCGGGGCTCGGCTGGGTGTTCTCAGACATCGTGTCCTCCTTGGCGGTTGCTTGCCGGCACCTCGGAGGTGACGCCCGGGCTTTGACATCTACGTGATGTGACCCAGGACACCCCGCCTGGGCGTCAAGGTTCGCGGTCGGGCCACGAGGTAGCGGCAACCACTCACCACGGAGGAAGTCATGACCACCATCGCCGCCACCGGTCCCGCAGTACGCCGCTCGGCCGACCGCCTGCTCCTCGCCGGCAGCCTCGCTGGGCCGGTCTTCTTCGCTTCAGCCGTGACGCAGATGCTCACCCGGGACGGCTACGACATCACGCGGCACCCGATCAGCCAGCTGGCCAACGGAGGTCTCGGCTGGATCCAGATCACCACGTTCGTGCTCGCCGGCTTCGGCGGGATCGCCCTCGCCGTCGGTGTCCGACGCACGCTCACCGAGGGCGCCGGCCGGCGTGTGCTGCCGATCTTCGTCGGGATCTTCGGTGCCGGGCTCGTCGCGGCGGGGGTGTTCGTCATGGATCCGGAGTACGGCTTCCCGGTAGGGGCTGCTGACGGGCCGGTCGGCGAGATGTCCTGGCACAGCATCGCGCACTCGGCGGCGGCAGCGATCGCCTTCACCGCGCTGGCCGCCGCAGCCATCGTGCTGACCGTTCGTCAGGCCCGCCGTCGCGCTGCCCTGCCGGCGGTGCTGAACGGCCTCGCCGCGCTCATCCTGCTGATGCCGATGTCGCCGAGCCACATGAGTATCCAGATCGCCGTGAACGGCCTGGTGGCCTTCACCTGGACGACGGTCGTCGCCGTCTCCCTGCGCCGTTCGAGCTGGTCGGCGTAGCGTGATCCAAGCCCTGCGAGCACGAGGATGACCATGAAGTATCTGCTGCTCAGCTACACGCCGGCCGCCGCCTGGGACGCTGCGACCGCCGACACCCCGTCCGACGAGGCGCTGGCCGCGTTCGCCGCGTACCAGCGGTTCGAACAGGAGCTGGTCGAGACCGGCGAGTTCGTCAGCAGCGAAGGGCTCGGTCACCCGGCGGTCAGCACCACGGTCCGCAGGACCCCGACCGGCGTGGTGGCCACAGATGGCCCGTTCGTCGAGCTCAAGGAGGTCCTGGCCAGCTTCGCGGTGATCGACGTGGGCAGCCAGGAGCGTGCCGTCGAGATCGTCTCGCGGATGGTCGAGGTGCTGGGCGAGCCGATGGAGATCCGGCCGATCATGGGCGCGGACTTCGCGGCATGACCCGCCGTACCCAGCGTCGCCGGGCGGCGGCAGACCGGGCGGACATACGAACGGCGGTACCGGCGTGACGCCGGACGTCGAGCACCTGCTGCGCACCGAGGCGCCGCAGGTGCTCGGCGCGCTGGTGCGGCGCTTCGGCCACTTCGACGCCGCCGAGGACGCGGTACAGGAGGCGCTGCTCGTCGCGAGCCGGGCGTGGCCGACGGACGGCGTGCCGGAGAACCCGCGCAGCTGGCTGATCCGGATCGGGTACCGGCGGATGGTCGATCTGCTCCGCACCGACCAGGCCCGACGCCGCCGCGAACGGCACGCCGGCATCAGCGAACTGGCGATGCAGGACCCGGCCCGACGGGCGCGCCCCGCGCTGGAAGCCGACGACAGTCTCACGATCCTGCTGCTGTGCTGCCACCCCGCGCTGAGCCCCACCTCTCAGGTGGCGCTCACGTTGCGTGCGGTCGGCGGCCTGACGACCACGGAGATCGCACACGCCTACGGGACGGCCGAGAACACCATGGGTGCCCGGATCAGCCGCGCCAAGCAGCAACTGGCCCGTGCCGGTGCCCGGTTCACCCCGCCGGCCGACGCCGACCGCGACAGCCGGATGAACGCCGTCATGCAGGTGCTCTACCTGATCTTCAACGAGGGCTACACCGCCTCCACCGGCGATGAGCTCGCCCGCGTCGACCTGACCCGCGAGGCGATCCGGCTGACCCGCATGCTCCGCGACTCCCTGCCGGACGACGCCGAGGTGACAGGGCTGCTCGCCCTGATGCTGCTGACCGAGTCGCGACGCGCCGCCCGTACCGACGGCGACGAGCTGTTGCCGTTGGAGGAGCAGGACAGAACCCGGTGGGATCCCGAGCTGATCCGTGAGGGCACCGAGCTGATCGACAGCGTCTGGCGCCGGCGCGAGGTCGGCCCATACCAGTTGCAGGCGGCGATCGCGGCCGTGCACGCCGCGGCCGCGTCGCCGGACCGCACGGACTGGCCACAGATCGCGGCACTGTACCTGGGTCTCGAACGACTCAGTCCGACCGCGCCGGTGCGGCTGAGCCGGGTGGTCGCGGTCGCGCACGCGTACGGGCCGGCCCGCGGGCTGGCCCTGCTCGACGACCTCAACCGGGGCTATCACCTGGACGAGGAACCGCTGACCCGGCAACGCGAACGCGCCGTTCGCGCGCATCTGCTCGAGATGACCGGTGACACCACCGGCGCGGCGGAACAGTACCGCGAAGCATCCGCCCTGACCCAGAACCAGGTCGAACAGCGGTACCTCCAACGCCGAGCCCGCCGCCTCGGCTGACCGATCGCCGGCCAGCGTCCGCACATCGGCACGAGTGCGCACCGATGCTCTCGGCGTTGCGTACGAAGCGTGACGGTCATCGTTCGCCAATCGCGCACGACCTGCGGCATGTGCGGAAACGTGATCATGGTTGCGCTTAAGGTTCGGGGATTGGTGCTCCGTTCGATGTTTCCGCCTCGGGTAATCGCGCGCGTTGATGTCGGGCCGCGTGGTGTTCGCTTGCCGATCAGCGAACGCAAAGAGACCTCATAATCGTTGGGTTTCGTCGCCGGAACAGGGTCGGTCGATCGCTGTGCTCTGCGGACCTTCCGCCGACCGGGGAGGGTTCGTTCGGGCGGGTACCTAGAGGCGAACGGGGGGCGATGTGGCTGTTGGACGCGCGTAACGTCCGGAGCGTGCGGTGGCTTCCCCGTGCCGGGCGCCCCCGGTCGCTGGTGCTGGCGATGGTGTCGTTGCTCGTATTGGCGCCGGTCGGGTGCTCGTCCCGGTCTCAGTCCAAAGACGCAGACCGCGTGCCTGTTAAGGCAGCGCAGGACAACACGGTGCGGCAGAACGGTGCGGTTCTTCGGCTGCCTGCCGGTTCGCTCGATCGCGATACCACAGTACGGATTAGTCGGACGGTCGAGAACCCGCCCGACGGGGCACCGGTCGGCGGGTACGAGTTTGACGTGGGTGGGGCACATGTCGTCAAGCCCGTCGAGGTCACTTTGCCCGTCACCTTGAACCGGCCGTGGGCGCGGATGGCTCCACTCTCGTGCCGTTCTTGTCGGGTGGTCAGTGGGGGACCGAGGTGGGCCACTACGATGCGGCCAGCCGCACGGTCACGGTTCTGACCGGCCATCTCAGCTGGTATGGCGACTTCATCGACATGTTCTATCAGGCGCTACGTAAACTGCTGGGAGAATGGCTGGCCCACTTCCGCGGCTCTCCGCCTTCCTGCAACGGTCCCGGCCCGGAGCTGCGCTACCCGTTGTCCAGCATGAAAGAGCCGCCAGTCCTCGCTTGTGTAGTCGGTGATCAGAATGGCGGCAGCCTGCGGCTGGTCAACAACCGGGGCTTCTATCTATCTGTAGAGCCGACCCGAGGACTGGAGATCCATGACGTGGTGGTCTCCGGCGTCTTGGACAAGGTAACCAGCGCCGGTGGGGCGGTCATCCGTGCACTGGCGCAATGGCACTCCCTGCCGTTGCCGCCCGGAGCGACTGCCGATTTCACCTACCGGGCGGTACCTGGTGGACCCGCCTTGTCGTTCCGGCCGGACGCTCCGGCCACCTTCATCTCGGGGGTGCTGTCCCTATTCGCTGGAATCAGCGATCCCGGCGACTTACTACTGCGAGCGCTGAGCTGCGCACATTCGCTCGGTTACGGGGGCTCGTCAGAGTTAGGCGGCTGCGTTGCCGACGCTCTGGCAGCAACGGCCGACAAGCAATGGACCGGCCCGGGCAGCCAGCCAATACCCAACGGCCGGGCAGTACGCAGACCACCACTCCCACCACGCCGGCGCCGAACCCAGCGCCGCCTAGCATCGGCGGCGTGGACCTCGAACGCTACTGCCAGGACGGATGGGGTCTGCACGCGCTGTTACGCGAGCCCAACGCGTACGGGTGGCGATGCGGCGGGGACGGCCGGCCGGATCAGTCGGTCAGCGTGGACGATGCGTGCCTTCAGCAATACGGCCCCGGCACCCGCTCGCGTTACGGCTCGTTCGACGACCCAAACTCCTGGGTCTGCTACCGGCCGTAACGACATCGACCCAGCCTAATGGCTAGGTGGGGGCGAACCGGGCCGCGTCCCGCTCGCTCGACGACCCACCTGAACACGCGCTGCGCACCCTGGAAATGGGGCACCACAAAGAGAGGCCCGAGCCGACTCCGCAGCGGCGCGCCGAGAACGTGTTGCTGGTCAAGGTCGCTCGACCGGATCTTCGGGCTGTTGCTCGTGGCGGTCGGCGCGGCGATCATGTGGCAGGCGTGGTAGGGCACGATTCCGTCGGCGATCTCGCCCATCCGTCCGAGGGGGTGCGCGGCGGCGAGGCGCGCATACAACGAGGTGTCGACCATCGCCGTCTTCATGGCACCGAGGGAGACGGCAACCACGGCGACCAGTCCCCCTCTGGGTCGGTGGTTTGCCCCACCTCGATCAGATAACCGTCGGGATCGCGGATGTAGCAACGCATCTCGTACTGATGCTGCTTCGGCGGCGTCAGGAATTGAGCACCCCGGGCGCTCCATTCGGCGTACACGGCCTGAATGTCTGCGACCCGAATATTGAGGAAACTGCTGACCCGGTCGGGGTCGCGTGGCGTCTCCAGGGTGACTGCGGGCTTGTCGTCGGTCGGGCCTCCGCCAACATTGATGACGATCCAGCTGTTGGCTAGTGCGACATAGGTCGGCCCTCCGGAGAAGACCACCCTGCCGCCGAGCACTTCGGTGTAGAAGCGCCGAGAGCGCTCGACATCGTCCGAGACGATGAAATGGGCCACCACAATTCGCTCTGCGGATGTGAGCTCGGCCATCTAGCACCTCCACTGGTTGGGACTCATACCCCGCTTACGGCGGGGTCTTGGTGTGGTCGGTCGGCGCGTAGTCGGGGAAGGTCCGCCGGGTGCGACGTCCGCACGCATGGCGTGCTCCTGACCGAATGTGACCGGCGAGGGGACTGTCCTTGGCGTTCCCTGCGTAATTCGGGCGGATGTCATAGCGATCCCTCCGTGGCCGGCTCGCGGGCGGCCGTGATCTGGCCGCGGAGCGCTTTCAGCGCGGCGACGTAGATCTCTGAGAAGGTGGGGAAGGGCTGGATGACGTCCCGCAGCACCGCCAGCGGCACACGAGCGCGGATGGCCAGGGTGGCCTGCTGCAGCCACTCTCCGGCCTCGGGTCCGAACGCGTAGGCACCCGCCAGCCGGTCGCCGTCGGACAGCAAGGTCAGGAAACCGTTGGAGGTGGCGTAGGCGTGGGTGTACGTGGCCGTCTTGGCCACCTCGGACACCGGGACGGTGGCGCTGAAAGCGGCCTCGGTGGCGCCGACTGCGGCCGCTTGCGGGTCGGTGTAGACGACGTCCGGTATGGCCTCGTAGTGGGCCTCGCGGGGCTCGCCCAGGATGTTCGCGGCGGCGACCTCGCCCTGGTATTTGCCGACATGGGTGAGCAGCCGTATGCCGGTCACATCCCCGATGGCCCACAGCCGCTCGCCGGCGCGCAGGTGCGCGTCGACTCCGATGCCGTGCGGGCCGGCGGTGACGCCGATCGAGTCCAGGCCGGCGGGCATCCGCGGACGCCTGCCCGTGGCCACGAGCAGGTGGTCGCCGCGCAGCTCGCGACCGTCATCGAGGGTCAGGATGTATTCCGCGCCGTCGCGCCGCGCAGCGGTCGCGCGTATGCCCAGGAACAGCTCGACGCCGTCGGCCCGCAGGACCTCGCCGAGCGCATGGCCCAGCGGCTCGGGCTCGCGGGCCAGCACATGCCCGGCGCCCTCGGCCAGGGCCACCTCGCTGCCCAGGCGGCGGACGGCCTGGGCCATCTCGGCGCCGACCGGCCCGCCGCCGAGGATGAGCAGGCGGCGCGGGACGGCCTTCATGCCGGTCACCTCGCGGCTGGTCCAGATGCCGTCCAGTTCGTGCAGGCCCGGGACGGGCGGTATGACCGGGTCCGAGCCGGTGGCCACCACCACGTGCCGGGCGGTGTGGGGCACGCCGTCGACCTCGACCACACCCGGCCCGGCCAGCCGGCCGGTGCCGCGGATCAGGTCGATGCCCTTGCCCGCCAGAAATTGCCGCTGCCCGGCGTCGGAGTAGTCCGAGACCATGACGTCGCGGTAGGCCAGCGACTCCTGCACGTCGACGCGGGCCGTGGCCGCCGCCTCGCGCGCGCCGTGCACCGCCTCGCTGGGCCGCAGCAGCGTCTTGGACGGGATACACGCCCAGTACGAGCACTCACCCCCGACCAGATCCCGCTCGACCACGGCCACGCGCAGGCCGCCGTCGGCCAGCTCGCCAGCGCAGTGCTCGCCCGGCGAGCCGCCGCCCAGGACGATCACGTCGTGGTCGCTCATCGCTCGGTAGCTCCTCTCCGGCCGGCTCCCGGACCATGAACTCGGCGTACCAGTCCGGCCCGTCCGGGTCCGGCTGGCCGATCCGGCCCTCAACCGGTCATCTACTGGGTGGTACTGGGATCACGGCCGGTCTGCGGACTGGCCGCGGTGTTTCCTTCCCTGCGCCCGACCGACTACACACTGCGGTTACAGTCCTCGTGTTTCGCCGACGGCAAAGCCATCGTCGACGAAACCTCCACCGCGCCGCGATCAGCGAAGTCATGACCGAATAGCCCGATCCGGCACCACCAGCACCACCACGACCACCAGCACGCCAACCACGACGACCAACGCCCCGCCCAGCAACCGCTGGCAGGGGCATTCCTCTGCCACCCGTCCCCACCACGAACGACGGCTACGTCCTCATCGAAAACGCCGGACAACACGCCGGCGAGTGTCGGTTACGACCAGTGACTCACGCGTCAACGATCGGCGGGAACGGAGGGCGGCAGATGTGCGCGCGTGATCTTGTGCGCGGGAGCGAGGGCCGCGTCAGCGCAGCCCCAACTGGCCGGGTATCCGGCGGATCCAGTCACCATGGCCTCGGTCCGGATCATCCGCTTCCCACCTGGTGGCGACGCGCTCAATGGCGGCGTCGAACTCGCGGCGCTCAGCCGGTCCCATCTCTCCAAGGTGGTACGAGATCTCCTCGAGCGCTTTACCGGCCGATCGGTCGTCCTGATGCTGCTGGAGGACCGTCTCGAGGGCGGCGATGCTCGCGATCAGTGCTTCCACCACCCGATCCACAGCGTCCCTCCTTCCATTAGCGGTTAGGGCACCGCTTACTGTCCCATCCAGTAGCGCACGACCCGCGGCAGCTCCGGATGACTGCGGCAAGTCGGCGAGTTTGACAACCCAGCAGCCAGCCCTGGCAAGCCCATCGCTCGACCCCCTCACCGCTACGGTGCGCCGATGGAAACCCTGGCGCAGATCCGTTCCGAAGCCCCGCTCGAGCGGCTGCTCTGCCATCCCAGACTGCCGTTGATTGCCGGTTGGGACGCCGAACGTCCGGCGATTCGGATCTGGGAGTACGCGATCGGGCAGCTGCGTGAGATCGGCGCTGTCGGTGCCGACTCGGCCGTCTATGACGCCACCGGCTATGACCGGTTCGAACGGACGCCCTCCGCCGCCTGGCATCCGGAGAAGCCGCAGCTCGCGGTAACGGACGGCGACCATACGGTCTGCTGGACCCGCGCCGGCACCTTCAGGATCGAGGGCGTTCCACCGACCGAATACCACCGCGACGTGGCGTTCAGTCCGGACGGTCGGACCCTCTGGTTGTCGCCAGCTGGCGGAGAGGAGGGCTGGGAGTCCTCCATCACGCTCGACCTGGCCTCCGGCGCAACCGCCATTGGCCCACGCTGGGACACCGGAGTTGTGACGTATCCGGGCGGTGGCCTCTTGGCCACCATGCAGAGCGATCAGGGTGCCACGCTGGTGCTCTTCTCTCGAGACACCGGGCCTGTGCTGCGGCCGATGCGCCGGGCGTTGGTCCTCGACTGCGACGGCTACGAGACTCCTATCTTCAGCCCGGACGGGCGGCAGTTCGCGGTGCGGGGCAACGCCTACGACAACTCGCTGGAGGTGTTCGACTTCCCTCGCTGCGCCGCGTTCTCGGCCTGACACTCGGGGAGCCGAGTCCGGGATACCCGTACCCGCAAGAGTGGCTGGACAGCATGCACGCCTGGTCGCGCCACAACCTCGCGTTTGGGCCGCGTCCGGGCGTTCTCTGGATCGGGACGCCGGAGGGTGCCGTCATCGAGCTCGAGATCGACGGGAAACAGGCGACCGAACATGAGACGCTGCCCGGGTCGGCAGTGACCGCTCTGACGGCCACCGCCACAGGTGAACTGATCGTTGCCGGCCGGGACGGCACGCTTCTCGTGCTTTCGATCGGACGGGCCGGCCCAGCCGAGGCGTCAACGGCCGCAGTGACCGACTTCCTCGCCGGTACCTCTGAGGCTTCGGCCGTCGACATGGACCAACTTGACCTCACCGACGGAACCCGAACCTGGCAGCCGGGCGATCTAGAAACTGTCACCGAAGCCTCCGAGAGTGACCCGTCCTGGCTGCAGATCCAGGCTGCCATGAACCGGATCACCTAGTCCTGGCGCCGAGGCGTTGCAACGAGTTGCGCGGCCGGCGCGCGTCGCTGCTGGGTCGGCAAAGGGGGCCACCGACCTCACGGCCTCCGCGTGAGCTGTAAGTGACCGCGCTGGCCTACTGGCTTCTCAGTAAGACACCATCCGAATATTTTGAGTGACCGGCTGCGCTCATCTCGGCATGTCAGAGCATCGGCGGCGGAACCGTCGGTCACCCAACGTGACGCACTCCAGCGGCCTTCGGTCGGCACTCGTCCGGCCAGCAACGCCGACGGCGACGGCTCGTCGATCTGCAGCAGCACGCTCGTGCGGACGCCGCCGGCGAGCGAGGCCGCAAGGCCGCGGGAGGCGCCCGGCTCGCGCAGCACCTGCCCGCCGATCGGTAGCCCGTGCGAGGGCGTCAGGATCCACGGGCCCGGCACCTGCACCTGGAACATGTCCGCGAACTCGGCGGCCTCCTCCGTCATCGTGTCCAGGTCGCGTTCCAGCAGGTCGCGTGCGATGCGCAGGTCGCGGCCGGAGCGCGCGGCCATGCGCCACCGCGTGGCGTACAGCTCGATCGGCAGCTCGACCAGGAACGCGCCCCGCGCCCGATCATGTCCGCGCCCGAGCCACGCGCGGGCAGTTGGAGGAACCGGTCCTTGTCGAGGGCCGCGTTCATGGCCAGTCGGATCTCGGCGAGGTCCATAAGGCGGCGGTGTCTCCGGTGTGGTGGTCGCCCCCACCGCAGACGAGTAGCCGTCCACGGCCGGGACGCCTACCTGTCCATGAACATCTGTCATCGTCCGTCGACCGCTGCGAACACGCTGCTGGCGCCGCATGGTTGTGGTGACACGGGTCGGGTATCCGCCGCGTAGTCGGTTGGGCATCACCTGCTGCGGTCACGTCCGCGGCGGGAGACATTCGACGGGTGACTTGAAGGGAGCGAGCATGAAGTACGACGAATTCCTGGCGGCGATCCGGGAGCGGGGTGAATACCCCGACGTCGCGGAGGCGGAGCGGGTCGCACGAGTGGTTCTTTCGGCGTTCGCGGCACGCCTGAACCCGGACGAAGTCGACGATCTCGCTGCTCAGCTACCGCCGGAGGCGGCCGAGATGCTCAGTGTGCGGCGGTTCGGCGTGGAGGAGTTTCTGCGGCGGGTGGCGGCCGGTGCCGGTGCGACCGAGCGGACTGCCGAGTGGGACGCCAGTGCCGTGCTGTCCACGGTCGCCGACGCCGTCTCCGGCGGGGAGCTGAACGACGTGTTGACACAGCTTCCATCTGGTTATGCGGCGTTGTTCGGTCGACCGGGCTTGGCCGGCTGACCCGCGACCCCGCGGAGCCGGCTCGTCGACCGGCTGCAGCCGACGGACACCGAGCGCGGGTGCCGCGGGTTGCGTTGTCGACGGCCCACCGGTGGGCGTCCGGCCGCCGGATGGTGCGGGAGCCGGGTCACATCACCGGCCTCCCTTCGCCCCCCGGCGCGCTCGCCGCGTGCGTCGAATCGCGCCGCGTCGGCCAGCCGCTGCCACAGCTCGCGCTCGGCGGCGGGCGGCCGCGCCGGCACGATGATTCGGACTTTGGCGTACAGGTCGCCAGGGGCCCTGTTGGGTTGGGCATGCCACGGCCGCGCAGCCGCAACCGGCTCCCGGACGACGACCCCGGCGGGACCTGCACCGAGCCGGCCGGGGTGGCCACCGGCACGCTTGCACCCACCGCCGCCTCCCACGGAGTGACCGGCAGGTCGACGGTGATGTCCCGTCCGTCGACGCGGTATCGCGGGTGCGGCGCCAGCCGCACCACCAGGTAAAGATCGCCGCGAGGTCCGCCGCCGAGGCCCGAGGTGCCCTGCCGGCCAGGCGGATCCGCTGTCCGTCGCTGCTGGACAGGGTCCCGGCGAGCCGGCCGGCGCGGAGGTGCTCGGAAAGCTACCGCCCCGAGTTCAGCGAGGCGGTCGCCTCGCGCAACGCGCCGCCGAGGTCGAGCAGCTTCGCCACCTCCGACGGACGAGCGCAAACCCCGGCCTGCCACGTCCAACACGGTTGATCATGGCGGCAGGGGGCAACGCACTTGACAAATCCTGCAGTGGTGAGTACAGAATTTATGTGTTGGTTGGGTCATGATTCCCGGTAAGGACGAAGGTTCTGACAGGAGGTGATCATGATGGCCTTGCTGGTCCCTGCCCATTATCATCACCGCCGCCAGCGGTGGCGCGTCTCCTGCCGCAGGCCGCCGAACCGGCGTCACTGATCACTCGTGGCAGGCGTGGCACCGGACCGCGGTGCTCACGGCCATTCAGCGCGAGGCCCGCTGCGCCAGCCCGGGCCACGTGAGGTCGGCCCGCACTAGCGACAGCTTTCCTCAGGACAGTTTGTGGAGGTGTGTCCGTTATGTTTCCCCTGCGATTCGACCCGTTCCGCGACCTTGACCGGCTCACCGCCGAGGCGTTCGGTACGGCGCGCACGCCGTCGTTGATGCCGATGGACTGCCTACGCACCGGCGACAAGTTCACGGTCCGCTTCGACCTGCCCGGCATTGACACCGACTCCCTCGACGTGTCGGCGGAGAACCAGACGCTGACCGTACGCGCCGAGCGCACCCGCCACGACCCGGACGACTCGACGTACCTGGTCTCCGAACGCCCGTCCGGCACCTACAGCAGGCAACTGGTCCTCGGCGAAGGGCTGGCCGTCGACGACATCATGGCGGAGTACCGCGACGGTGTGCTCACGCTGACCATCCCGGTCGCTGAGCGGGCCAAGCCGCGCAAGATCGAGATCGCCCGGCCCGGGAGCGCGACGATCGGCTCCCACGAGGGCCACAAAATGATCTCCGGTGAGGCCGGGAAGGACCGTCAGTCGGCCGGCGCGACCAGCTGACCCGCGCGCCGCGCGATCACCGCTGCGTGAGGGAGGTGGTCGACACCAACGGTACCTGCGAACAAACTTCTGCGATGGAGATGACCTCGGTGGCGGAATCGCCCCGCCCGGCCGAGCGGGCCGCGGCGCTGGACGACGCCGGCTTCCCCGGCTACGCGATGGGTGCGGCAGCCGACGCCATCGGGGTCACCCCCGCCTTTCTGCGAGCGGCCGAGGCCGCCGGCCTGTTCGACATCGCCCGCTCCAGCGGCGGACACCGCCGCTACAGCCGCGACGACCTGCACCGCGCCGACCGCGCCCGCCGGCTCGTGGACGACGGCATCCGTATGGACGCCGCCGTCCGCATCGTCACCCTCGAACACCAGCTCGCCGCCGCCCACGCCATGATCGACGTGCTGCGCCGCAAGGCCGGACCGTCCAAGCGAGGCGGCAGCCGCCAGGAGTGAACGGCCATGACGCTGCATCTCAACCTCGACCACGACAGCCACGTCTACTTCGCCCTCACGTGCGACGGCTGCGGCCTGCCGTTCGTCTGCTACGACGACGCCTGCTACGAGTTCACCTCGCTGCGGGACGAAGCCGTCTACGCCGGCTGGGACGCCGCAGCACGGCCCGAACAACCCACGTACTGCCCCGCATGCGTCCGCACCGGCGCCCCGGCGACAAACCCGCAGCCGACCGTGGCAGCTGTGGTTGACGATGCCACAGACCCGGGTCGATATCGGCAAGGAACATTTACAAAACCTGCGGCGGTCGGCCTCGCCACGACGAGGTCCGCCCACCCGCGCGGCGTCCCGTCGGCCCGCTCGTCGCCCGTACCTTCGCTCAGCTGTCCCCGATCGCCATGTGCCGCATGCCCCCCGAACGCTGGTCAGGGCAGTGGCAGGACCGGACGCAGCGGTGTCTCGCCGACGAGGGAGCCGTCGTAGACGACTTCGGCCTGCGTCGGGTCGCGGTAGGCGGTGGCCAGCGTTATCCAGGACAGGAACGCTCCGGACCCGCCGCAGAGCGCGCTGCCACCGTCGCCGCCGCAGAGCACGGACGGGTCGGTCGTGAACTCCGTCCGGTACGGGTCGTCGCCGATGACGAGTCCGAAGAAGTTCGGCTGCTGGATCAGCGGCACGTCGCCGTACGGTTCGCCGTCGGGATACTCGTCACCCCATCGGAACAGCGTGGTCGCTCCCGCACCGCAGTCGTGCTCCCACTCGTCCGGCGTGGGCGGCCGCAGACCTCGCCAGGCCAGCCGCGCCATGACCGAGTCGTGGTCGTCGGTGCCGTCGTGTTCGGCGGTCAGCAGCGTGTCGGCGTCGACCGACCGGACGGCGACCAGCCGCGCCGGCAGTTCCGCCCGGCGCGGCGGCGACAACGCCTCGGCCAGGAACCGGTGGATCGGCCCGGGCACCGAGTACAGGTCGACGGCCTCGGCGAAGTCGTCCAACTGGCGGCGGGTGGGCACGAAACGGTCGGGGTCGTGGCCGACGTGCACCGTTCCGCCCGGCACCAGGGCGAACCGGAAGCCGTCGCGCTCGAACAGCGCCACCCGACCGGCCCGCCCGGCATAGCCGCATGCCGCGACACCGAGCAACTCGGCGTCGACGTCGCGGGCGATGGCGGCCGCGGTCCGCTCGGCCGCGTCGGCTGACAGGGCCAGCCACGCGTCCACGGTCAGGTCAGCATGCGACACACGGGCATTATCCATGCGTGCCGCGCCCGCGAGGATGGCGGTGTTCTTCTCAGGAGGGCCGAACGCCAAGCGGGCTGAACTCCGGGGGCGCGACCGGGATGGTGGCCTGAAGGGTGGTGCCGCCGTTGGCGGGGCTGGTGATGGTCAGTTGTCCGCCCAGCGCTTCGACTCGGTCCCGCAGTGCGGTGAGGCCGGATCCGCGAGCGGGGTCGGCGCCGCCGACACCGTCGTCGCGGATGGATACGCGCAGGGTGCCGTCCTGGGTGGCCGCCCGCAGGTGCACGACGGTGGCGTGGGCGTGTTTGGCCGAGTTCGTCAGCGCCTCGGAGACGACGTGGTAGGCGGCGATCTCGACGACTGGCGGCAGGCGCCCGTCGGCGTGGGTGTCCAGTTCGACCGGTACCGGTGACTTGCGGGCGAGCGACCTGATCGCGGGCTGCAGCCCGCCCGCGGCGAGCAGCGTCGGATGGATGCCCCGCGAGATCTCTCGCATGTTGTCCACGACGTTGTTCAGGCCGTGTACGGCGCTGGAAAGCTCCGCTCTGGTCTGCTCCAGCTCGGGCGGCAGGCCGGCCTGCACCAGGCCCAGCCGTAGCCCGATGCCGATGGCCTGCTGCAGTGCGCTGTCGTGCAGGTCGCGCTCGATCCGTTGGCGCGCCTGGTCCGCAGCGGCGACCAGCCGGGCGCGCGATGCGACGAGTTCGGCCCGGCTGTCGGCGTTGGCGATCGCGGTGGCGGCGAGGTCCACGAAGTTCGCGACGCGCTGCTCCGTGCCGGGTGGCAGCGGACTGGGCCGGTTCGACGCGACGGCGGCCACGCCCCACAGCTGCCCTTGGACGATGATCGGGACCCCGACCGCGGAGCGGATGCCCAGCTCCCGTGCCAGCGCGGCGGCTGGGCCGATGGCACCCTCGAAGCTGTCCATCCGGGCGGCCCGGCCCGTGTCCCATACCAGTGCCAGGACGTTCTGGCCCTCGGACGACCAGTGCATCTGCTCGGGCTGCAGATCGGCGAGGCTGGCCGACACGACGGTGACCATGCCCTCGGCCTCGTAGCGAAGCAGCCACGTCGTGTACTGATGCTGCAGGGTGTCCTTGGCCAGGAGCCGGTGCAGCTCCGTGGTGATCGCCTCGAAGACCTCGGGTGGCCGGCCGCCTCGCGCCACGAGCGTCGCCACCCGCCGCAACGCGGCCTGCTCGGTGGCCAGCCGGCGCAGTTGTTTCCGGCTCGCTTTCAGCGAGTCCACCATGGCCACGCGTTCGTGCCCGGCCTGCAGCAGCGACGCGAGCGACGGCGCGACTCGCTCCCGCAGGCGCTGCACGGTCGGCTCAGGCACCCCGCGCGGCACGCGTAGGGTGCCCAGCGAGGTGGCGCCGACACGGAGCGGAAACGCCCAGTACCGGTCGTCGCCGGCGACGGCGCCCCGATCGATGACGGCATCCGGCAGCTCGAGCGTCTCCGCGATGCGTTGCGCGACCTTGGGCAGGACGCCGGGAAGATCGTTCGCGTGCAGCAGCAGTCGGGCCATGTCGGCGGTGAGGTCGGACTCCTCCGCCTGCACGATCCGCAGCCGGAACACGTTCGCGATGACGCTCGTGGCCATCGCGACGACGAAGAAGGCCACCACCTCGGCCAGCTGCTGCGCATTCGAGACGGCGACCCTGCCGAAGGGCGGGACGTGGAAGACCACGAAGGCGAGCGAACTCGCCACCGCTGTGACGATGCCCAGCCACATCCCCCACACCATCGCGGCCACCAGCACGCCGATGATGTAGATGATGCCCGGGGACAGCGGTGTCACGATCGATCGCAGCGGGTAGAGCAGAACCGTCTCCACCGCGATCATCAGAGCGGCGACGGTGATCCCGACCGCGCGGGACGGGGGTGTCAGCCGCACCAGCCGTGACCGCGAACCGACGCGCACCCTCCAAACCTAGCTCGACTCACTCGCTCCAGCTCACCGCCGGTGCCGGGTGGCCGATCTATCCGTGTGCGCCGGGCCAACCGGCACCACCGTGGCGCCGCGGATGTACTGGTTGAGCCGGAACGACGCTGTCGCGACGACCGCCCCGATCGGGCCGACGCGCGACCGGCCGTGTGGAGCCCCGATACACGGCGCTGGTCTCGTGCCTCAGGTCGAGGCGTGCAGGATCTGGCGGATCTGTCGCCGGAGAAGGTCCGGGGGCGTTCGCGTCCAGCGTTCGCGGACGCGCACCCGGTGGTGGAAGTCGGCGTCGGCGATGGCGCTGAGCGACCGGGCGAGCGCCTCGATGTCGGTGTCGGGGCGCAGCAGGCCGGCTGTGACGAGGCGCCGCAGGCGTTCGGCCAGGATGGTTTCGAAGCGGTCGCTGATCTGCTGGTAGGACGTGCGCACCTCGGCCGACGCGGTGAACGACGCCGCGATCAGCTGCCGCCACAGCTGAGGGGGTCCGAACGACTCGTCGATGCGGTTGTACCCCTCGACGAACCGGGTCATCGCGGTTGCCGCGTCGTCACCCGCCCGCACCGTGATCTTCGCAAGCCGGACCTCGACGTCGGACCACTCATGCTCGAACAGCGCGACGAGAAGGTCGTTCTTGGAGACGAAGTAGTTGTAGATCGTGGCGGGGGAGACCACGGCGCGCCCGGCGATCTCCTCGATCGTCGTCATGTCGACCCCGCGCTCCGCGAACAGCTGACGCGCCGCATCCAGCACGGCGAGCCGGCGCAGCTGCTTCTGCCTCTCGCGCAGGCCAGCTTCTTCCATGCCCATCCTGTCGAATCGAAACGAGCTCGCGGCCGAGCGAATCGTTCGGCCGGAGCGGAACCTTGACTGTAGTGCAGGAGATATTTAGAGTCCACTCCACGACGCAACCGTGGAGGTGTACCGGCGGTGACTGATCTCCAGAGCGTGCTGCACGACCTCGACCAACGGCGTGACGCCCACCTCGACGAGCTCGACCGGTACGTCTCGATTCCCTCGGTCAGCTCCGAGGACCGGGGCGTGCGTGAAGCGGCCGATCACATCCGCGGTCGCGCGGCCGCCTGGGGTCTGGAGACGATGCTGCTGGAGACCGGCGGCCAGCCCGCCGTGCTGCTGCACGGGCCGCAGGTCGACGACGCGCCCCGCGTGCTGATCTACGGTCACTACGACGTGCAGCCCGCGGGCAGCGCCGACGACTGGCTGTTCGAACCGTTCAGCACGACGGTGCACGGCGGTCGCGTCTACGGCCGCGGCACCGCCGACAACAAGGGCCAGCATCTCGCCCACCTCCTGGCCATCGAGTCATGGATCCGTCTTCATGGCGCGCCGCCCTGCAACGTCACCCTGCTGCTGGACGGTGAGGAGGAGGTCGGCAGCCCGAACCTCGCCGATCTGGTCCGCCGCAACGCGGATCTCCTTGCCTGCGATCTCGTCGTCTGGAGCGACGGCCCGGTGCACGAGAGCGGACGCGCGACGATGAACTTCGGGGTGCGGGGAATCGTCCAGTTCGAGCTGATCGCACAGGGCGCGGCCATCGATCTGCACTCGGGCAACTGGGGCGGGGTCGGACGGAATCCCGCCTGGGAGCTGGTGCACCTGCTCGCGTCGATGAAGAACGACCGTGGGCTGGTCACGATCGACGGCTTCACCGACGACGTGACACCGCTCAGCGCTGCCGAGGCACGCGCGCTCGAAGCCCTGCCCGTCGACGACGAACAGCTTGCCGCCCTCGGCATCGGTCGCTGGGACGAACCCGCCGAGCGGCCGTTCTACGACCGTCTCGCGGCACATCCGACCCTCACGATCAGCCGGTTCGAGACCGGTGCCTCGGGCGGGGACCGCGCGGTGATCCCGGCCATGGCGCGAGCCGTCTGCGACGTCCGGCTGGTCGATGCGATGACGGTCGACACCACGTACGAGCGCATCGCCGACCACGTGCGGCGCCACGCCCCCGATGTGCGCTGCACGCTGCGCGCGGCGATGGAGCCGTCCCGCACGGACCTCGACTCGGCGTTCGTCGAACCGATCCGACGGGCATTGCGACTCGTGCACGGCGAGGATCCGTACCTCGTGCCGGCCATGGGCGGCAGCCTTCCGGACTACGTGTTCACGAAGATCCTCGGCGTGCCGTCGATCGGTGTGCCGTTCGCCAACGCCGACGAGGCCAACCACGCTCCCAACGAGAACATCGAGCTGCATCGGTACCTGTCGGCGCCGAAGATCGCCGCGGCGCTGCTGTCCGAGCTGTCGAGGGTGAGGGTCCGATGACCGGCGACTGGCGGCAGGGCTTCCTCGCGCCCCGCCTCAGGTGGGTACAGGTGGCGAAGGCCGAGCGGTCGCGGGGGCTTGCGGCGCTGCAGGACGAGCACGGGCTCGAGCTCGCGGCGTGCGACTTCACCACCGGGGAGGTCCGCCGAATCGGCGTGCCCACCGACGGGTTCATCGACTCGGCGTGGGTCGCCGCCGACGCGACCTCCGCGTTCTTCCTCGCCGACGACGGAGGCAACGAGCTCGGGCACGTCCATCGCGTGCTGCTCGACGATCCGAGCGTGATCGAGGACATGACGCCGGGCCTGCCCGACTACACGCTGCGCGGTGCGGACGTGAGCGCGGACGGCGAGACGCTCGTGCTCGACCTCGTCACCGACGAGGGCTACGACCTGGTCTGTCTCCCCGTCCGTGGCGCACCCGCGACCTCGCCCCGGCGCCTCGTCCGCACGGTGCACGAGGCGTGGAACTGCCGGATCTCGGCCGACGGCACGGTCGCCACGCTCGACACCACCGACCACGCGCCCGGCACGCGGCGTTTCGCCGTCACCGCGTACGACACCGTGACCGGCGCGGTCGTCGGACGCCTCATGCTGCCGTCGTCCGGCGCGGCCACCGCCGTCTGCTGCTCGCCGCACCGGGGCGATCAGCGGGTGCTTGTCGCGACGCAGCGAGCCGGCGACCGGTCGGGCGTCCTCGTCTGGGACCCCGTCGGCGACACCACCGTCGAGCTCCTTGAAGAGACCACGGCGACGGTGGTCCCGCTCGACTGGTCACCGGACGGGCGCCACGTACTGCTCTGCCTCGAGCTGCTCGCGGCCCAGTGGCTCGAGCGCGTCGACGTCCTGACCGGCGAACGGGAGCGACTCGACCTCCCGGCCGGCAGCTTCCGCTCGCCCTACCTGCGCACGTCGCAGTTCGGCCCGGGCGGCACGGTGCTCGCGTCGCACGAGCACGGAATGTCCCCGCTCACGCTGATCGCCTGGCAGGCCCCGTCCCGGCACCGGGTGGTGCTCGGTGGAGACGGTTCGGCGGACCGCGCCGGTTTCGAGCACGTCGTGTTCCCGTCGAGCGACGGTACGCAGATCCAGGGATGGCTCGCGCGCCCGACCGGCACCGGCCCGTTCCCGGCGGTCGTGCACTGCCACGGTGGCCCGCACGTCTGCGTCGCCGACGAGTTCACACCCGCCGCCCGGGCCTGGGTCGAGCACGGCTTCGCCTTCCTCACGGTGAACTATCGCGGCTCGTCAGGGCGGGGCCGCGCGTTCGAGGAGCAGATCCACGGCGATGTCGGCCGCTGGGAGCTCGAAGACCTCGCCGCCGCGCACAGGTGGCTCGTCGACGGGGGAATCTCGGCCGCCGGTCAGATCCTCATCAACGGCGAGTCCTACGGCGGGTTCCTCGTGCTCTATGCGCTCGGACGGCAACCGGAGCTGTGGGCCGCGGGTATCGGGGAGGTCGTCCTCGCCGACTGGGAGCTGACCCACCACGACAGCCCGCTGGCGATGCGGCGTTTGGACGAGATGCTCTTCGGCGGGCCGCCCGAGACCCACGGCGACCTCTACCGTGAGCGTTCCCCGCTCACGTACGTCGACGAGGTCCGCGCACCGATCCTGTTGTGGCAGGGCAGCAACGACACCCGCACCCCTCCGGGACAGGTCGTCGCGTACGCCGAACGGCTCGCCGCTCGCGACCACCCGTGCGAGCTGCACTGGTTCGAAGGCGGCCACGGGTTCGGCGACGAGGGCGGGCACCTCGCGCACCTCGAACGAGCGATCGCCTTCGCCCGGACCGCCGTCGGCGGCTGAGCGACACGCCGGGTCAGCGGCCCATCAGCCGGGCGGGGATCCGGTCACGGGCGAACACCTCCGCCGGGGTCTCGGCACGGCGGATCACCTCGACGAGATCACCGCTGACCAGCACCGTCGCGGGCCGGGGAAACGCGTTGAAGTTCGTCGTCTGCGTCTCGACGTAGGCGCCGGTGTTGAGCAGCGCGACGAGATCGCCGGGCGCGACGTCCTCCGGCACGGTGACGCCGGCGGCGATGATGTCGAACCCGCAGCTGGATCCGGTCAGGTCGGCCGGCACGCCCGGGGCCGCCGACCCGCGACCGGCGAGGACGAAGGGATAGCGGGCGTGCTCCAGCACCACATCGGCGAGGAACTGTTCCGTCGTGTCCAGCTCCACCCACCGCCGATCGGGACGCTCGGGTGAACGCCGGACGCTGACCACCCGCGTCAGGTGGACGCCGGCCGGCCCGTAGACGGCCCGTCCGGGCTCCAGCTGGAGCGCAACGCCCTTGCTGTCGAAGCCGTGATGCCGCATGCCGGCACGCAGGGCCTGCGCGATGACCTGTGTGTACCGCTCCGGCGACGGCGGCTCCGGCGCGGCTCCGCGACCCGCGATCGCTTGCCCGACGGGACTGCCGCGCTCCGCGTATCCACCGCCGAGGTCGATCTCCTCCGGCCGCCAACCGCCGCAGACGGCTGAGATCCGCGCGATCTGGCGAACATGATCGCTGACCACGCCGGACCAGGTCGACAGGCTCGTGGTGTGCCGGCCGAGGTGCACATGGGTCCCGACAAGACGCGCGCTGCCAGAGTCCACGATCGAACGCGCCGCCCGTTCGGCGTCCGACAGGGCGAAACCTGGGCGGTACGCCGCGGCGAGCCCGGCGATGGACTCACCACGGTCGGAGAAGTCGCTCGGCGCCTCGAGCGTTTCGCCGCCCGGACGAAGCCGCAACCGCACGAGGGCCGGCCGGCTCCCGCTGCTGGTCAGTGCCAGGACCGTTTCGACCTCGCGGGGACTGTCGAGCGTGATCCGCACACCATGCTCGATCGCCAGGCGGATCGCCGCCTCGGACTTGTTGGTGCCGTTGAGCGACACGCGGGCGGGATCGACGCCGGTCGAGAGCGCCGCCCGCAGCTCATGCTCGCCGAAGGTGTCACACCCGACGCCCTCCCCGTTGAGCACATGGCGCAGCGCCAGACAGGTGTTGGCCTTGAAGGCCGGCAGCAGCGCGGCCGGACCGTCGGGCCACGCGTCCTCCAGCGCCTGCCTCCACCGCCGGGTCTCACGGCGCAGCTGCGTCTCGGACACCACGAAGACCGGGGTGCCGAACTCCCGTGCGATCTGTCCGGCGCTCACCTCGTCGAGGAACAGCTCACCATCGCGGAACGAAAGGTGCTCATGCAGCGGCATTCCACGATGATAGTCAACTAGAATTTTAGAGTCGACTTCAAAGCTGGCCAGAATTTAGGGGGCTGCCCCCTGGGTTGCCCGGCGCTGGGGTCCTGATCACGTGCAGGACCTGGTCCAGTGCCGTGATCGCGAAGATGTGGGACAGCCGGTCGTCTGGGTCGGCGATGCTGAACCCGCACCCGAGCCGCGTGGCGGTCTTGTGCGCGCGAATGACGGCAGCCCAGCCCCGGACGAGTCGCTGAACTCGATCCCGGCCACATCCACAGTGACCGCGCGGGCGCCGGCGTCGAACGCCTCCAGCACCGCAGCGTGGAAGCCGTCGGCTGCGGCGTAGTCGAGGTGCCCGACGGCAACCAGCCGCACGACGCACCGAACGCCACCGACGAGGACCGGGGCTGGGGCGAGATCCTCGCCGCAGCAGCGCTACAGGGCGCCATCTTCGCCGTCGTCAAAGCGGCGGTCGACCGGGCGGCGCGGTCGCGGTGCGGCGCACCACCCACTGGCCGACCTGAGCCTGCGCGGCTCTAGCGCCTCCGTCGTCCCGAACGGCGCGGAGGCAGCTCACATCTGGGTGGTGCCGGGCAGTACGTCGACGATGGTGAAGACGCGGTCCAGGGCGGTCAGCCGGAAGATCCGCAGCAGCCGCTCGTGCGGGGCGACCAGCGTCAACCCGCTGCCAGCCTCCTGGTGCAGGCGCTTGTGGACGCCGACGAAGACGCTGAGGGCGGTGGAGTCCAGGAACGCCACCTCGGTCAGATCGACGGTCAGCGCCGTCACGCCGTCGTCGAGGTAGGCGTGCAGGTACTGCCGCAGCTCGGTGCTGGTGGCGACGTCGAGTTCCCCGGTGGCAGCGACCACGGTCGGGGAGCCCGGCGTGAAGGTCACGGACAACTGCATGACGGGCTCCCAACGGGCACCGGCGGATGGCAAATCTTAGCTCTCGCACCGGGCCCGGCGGGGCTGCCGCTGGGGTTCGGGCGCGTCGCGAGGTGACGACATCGAATCTCAGGTCGCCATCACCCGTTTCGTCGGTGAACGCGGAGAGTCGATCGGCGAGGGGCCGCAAACCGTCGGTGTGCGTGGGGTCGGTGGCGGTGTCCTGCAGCCGGCCGATGGGCGCCTTGTTGCAAGTTACTGGCAATTGCGGAAGACTTGCATCTTGTGGGCGATGACGGCCGACCGTCGGTCCGGGTGGAAGTCCTCGTGCTCGGCGCGGACGGGCAGCTGCACCACCGGGACCATGCCGGTGACCTGTGCAGCGGCGGGCATCCAGCCGAGGTCGCGGCGGCACTGGCGACCCGTCGGCGGCGCGGCGGTGTGGTGGCCGGTCAGGTCTGCGGAGACGTCCCGTCGGGTCAGGGCCCGGCAGGGCACGGCGGCGCCCAGCGCGATGGTCCTCAGCCAGACTGGGCGCCGCCACTGACCATCTTGCACTCCACGTCACGGCGCTACGCCGACGGCGGTGTCGTGCTCACCTACGCCGCGATCCTCGACGGCAACCCCGACCCGGCCGCCCGGCCAGTCCACTCCCAGCGGCCCGCACCACCCCTGTGGCGCTGCTTCGACGAGCACCTGCCCGGCGGCATCAGCCCAGCCGGGCTGCTTGACCTGACACCCAACCTGAGAACTGTGGAAAGGACCGCATCCGGATGAGCGTCTACACGCTGCCCGACCTGCCCTACGACTACGCTGCCCTCGAGCCGGCGATGTCCGGCGACATCCTCGAGCTGCATCACGGCAAGCACCACGCCGCCTACGTCAAAGGCGCCAACGACACCCTCGACCAGCTCGCCGAGGCCCGCGACAAGGGCGCCCTCGGCGGCCTCGTCGGGCTGGAGAAGACCCTCGCGTTCAACCTGTCCGGGCACGTCCTGCACTCGATCTTCTGGAGCAACCTCTCCCCGGACGGCGGCGACCGCCCCGACGGCGACCTCGCCGCCGCGATCGACGAACACTTCGGCTCCTTCGACGCGTTCTCCACGCAGCTGTCCACCGCGACCACCGGCGTGCAGGGCTCCGGCTGGGGCGTCCTGGCGTGGGAACCCCTCGGACAGCGGCTCATCATCGAGCAGGTCTACGACCACCACGGCAACGTCGGACACGGGTCCGTCCCGCTGCTCGTCTTCGACGCCTGGGAACACGCCTACTACCTGCAGTACCGCAACGTGCGCCCCGACTACGTCCAGCGCCTGTGGAACCTCGTCAACTGGACCGACGTCACCCGCCGCTTCGACACCGCCCGCCAGGTGCCCAACCCCCTCGCATGAGCATCCAGACCGTGACCGCCGGCCAGTTCGTCGCCCTGCGCAACGAACTGGCCGGCGTCTATCAGGCCGCATTCAGTCGACCGCCATGGAACGAACCCCCGGAACGGAGCAGGCGTACGTCGACCGGCTACCCCCGAAGCTGGGTCGCCCGAACAGGTGCCTGACCTGATCATCGTCTCGTGCGGGCAGGGTCAACGAGGGTGTGTGAAGAAGCAGGATCCTGACGCATCTGACTTCACCAGTCCTGAGGACGCGGTCGAATGGTAGCCGAGACAGCACGCGACGATCCGCGTTCGCTGCGGCCGCCCTGGCGACTGTGCTGATTGCATCGAACATAGGCGCTGTTGCTGGGTGTGACTACCGGGTCACACGGTCAAGATTCGATGCGTAAGGATGTGTCTATGTCTTCGCGTTCTGGGGTCGTCGTGGCCGTGGACATCGGTGCGGCTCGGATGAAGGTCGCGTACGCGGGACCGGACGGTGTCGTGCACGTCGTCCGCTTCGACGGGGACGGCTGGACGCCCTCCGCAGTCCTGGTCGAGCAGGACTGCAGCCTGATCACCGGTCCGGCCGCAGTCCGTCGAGCGGTGCACCGCCCGGAAGGCCTCGTGACGCATCCGATGGGCCGGCTGACTGCGGACACCGTGCCGGCGGAGTCGTGGTCGAGACCGCGGAGCTGGTCGCGGCGCTGCTGCGGGTGGCGCTGGCGACTGCGGCACAGGCTGCCGGTTCGCCGGCCGTCGTGGTGCGGGTCGTGACCGCCGGTTCGTGGGGTCCGCGCCGGCGGGCCGCGCTGCGCAGTGGGCTGCAGCGGGTCGGTGCGGGTGACGCGGAGCTGGTCGCTGCGCCGGTCGCGGTGGGCTGGCACCTGCTCGCGGGTGGTGCCGAGCTGTCCGAAGAGGCCTTCGTCGTCTGCGACCTGGGCGCCGGGTTCACTGCCACGGTGTTGTCGAGGACGGGTGACGGGTTCGACGTTCTCGCCAGTGTCGAGGCCGTGGACGGCGGCGGTGACGCGCTGGATGCGGCGGTCACGGAGTTCCTGGCCCCGTCCGGTGGGGCGGCGGAGCTGCTGCTGCCGGCCAGGTTGGCGAAGGAGGCGCTGTCGGTGACCCAGACGGTGCTGGTGCCGGGCCCGTCGGGCGAGCAGATCGTGTTCGGGTTGCCGCAGCTGCGGCAGGCGGCCGCCGGGGTCGTGGATGCGGCCGTCGCCGCGGCGGTGCAGGCGGTCGAGGCCGCTGATGTCGGCCGTGAGCACCTGGGGCCGCTGGTGTGTGTCGGCGGGGGAGCGCGGCTGCCGGTCGTCGCGGACGCGTTCGGCGACGCGGTCGGCGTCCGTCCGGTGACGGTCCCGCAGCCGGAGGTGGCGGCGGTGCTCGGCGCGGTCCAGCTGCCGGTACCGGCAGCGGACACCACCGTGGCCCTGATCTGGGTGCAGCGCCGCCGCCAGTACCTGCCGCGAACACCGTGCGGTGCGCACCGTGACGATCCCGATCTGACGCCGCTGCCGGTACCGTCCGATGTGGACGGACGGGTCGTCGTCGGCGTCACGGCGGCCGGGTGGCTGGATCTGGCGGACCTTCCCGGTGGGGGAGTGCACCTCACCGGTGCCGGAGCGGTGCGCGCGCTGCGCGGGCTGGTGGTCTCCGTGCTGGCCGCCGCAGCGACCGCGTCCGCTCGCGGCCCAGCCGTGGTGATCTCGTCCAGCGATCTGCGTACGCTGGTCGGTGGGGCAGTCACCGCAGTGCCCGGCCTGCACGTCGTCGACAACCAAAGCTCTGCCGCAACGGTCGGGGCCGTCCTCGCCGCGGCCGGGCAGCCGGTCCTGCTCGTGCGAGGCGGGAACGGGCGATTCGACGGGCCGACCCGAGCCGGGATGACCGTCGTGTCACTCGCCGCCGCAGCGTCGCTGCCCTCATGGCAGGTGCGCGCCGACGGTACCGTCGCAGCAGCGGACGTGCGGCTCGCGGTGCTCAACGCCGCCGCAGCAGCCGTCGTCCTCACCGGACTGCGGCAGGTGACGCCGAAGGCGGCCGCGGTGCCTGCGCAGGAGCCCGCCGCACCGCCCGCCGCGCCGCGGCTGCTGTCCGTCGGTGTGCTCGGGCCGGTCCGCGTGGAGTGCGCCGACGGTGACGCGGTATCACCGGTCCACGTGCGGCGTACCGCCGGCATGCACCTGCTGGTGCTGCTCGCCGTGCACCGGGACGGCGCCACCGGCGATGACCTCGCCGCCGCGCTCTGGTCCGACCTGCCCACCCGTCCCACCCGGCGGTTCGCGACCACCCTGTCGGAGCTTCGGCAGGAGCTGCAGCAGGCAACCGGCGTCGATGTCGTCGAACGGTCCAACGTGCTCACCGGCGGCAGCCGGTACCGGCTGGAACCCTCGGCAGTGGACATCGACCTGTGGCGGTTCCACGACCTGCTCGACAACGCCACGAGCGCCGCTTCGCCGGCCGAACGCCGGGCACTGCTGCAACAGGCCGCGGACCTCGACCGCGGCGAGCTCGCAGAAGGATGGACCGCGGCCTGGCTGGCGCCGGCACGCGAAGCCACCGCCCGGCACCGCATCGACATCCTCACCTACCTGGCCGGCACCGAACCGGACCACGGCACCGCCCTCCCGCTGCTGCATCAGGCGCTGCGCGTCGCACCCGACAACGAGGCGATCCTGCGCGCAGTGCTGCGCCGCCACGCCGCTGCCGGCGACCTCGAGGGCGTGCACCGCGCGTACACCGCCCTGCTTGACCGGCGGTCGGCGGACGAGGCCACGCCCGAGACGGCCACGCAGCAG
Source organism: Dactylosporangium sp. NPDC050588 (assembly GCF_040654975.1). Lineage (NCBI taxonomy): Bacteria > Bacillati > Actinomycetota > Actinomycetes > Micromonosporales > Micromonosporaceae > Dactylosporangium > Dactylosporangium sp. NPDC050588. The sequence goes on from NZ_JBFAJA010000104.1 coordinate 39,422, forward strand.
CTGTACGAGGAGCTCACCACCACGGACCCCGGCGTGCCGGCAACCAGCGGTGCGCCAGAACGGACGTCACGATGACCGGTACACCGACCGCGCCGCCGGTGCTCGTCAGCTATGACCCGACCGGCTACCCGATGCTGCCGGCCACACCGCCCGTTCCTCGCGTGCCGCGGCCCGCGGGCGACAGTGGCCAACCGCTCCGGACCAGCAAGGTCACATCACTACTGTCTGCAGTCCGTGAACAACTGGAATGACTTCAACAATGATCAACGGTTGCCTGAGACCGTCGAGTGCGGTTCGGATGCGACCGCTCTGGAGCCATGATCCGTGCGGGACTCCTACGTGTCAAAGGGGGGGATGTGAACCCCCACCCATAGCACCCCTGAAAGAAACTGGGATGCATGCGTCCGACCATATCGACGAAGAGTCGTTCCCTCAAGCGTGTGGACGGTTGCTCATTGTGTGGTCGTGGTCCAGGCTGCGGTGCGCCGTCAGGCACCTCGGAAGCTGATGGAGACTTGTGCGCCAGGTGTCTTGCCGAAGGTGTAGACCCCGGCGTAGGTGGGGTTCTTCAGCAACCGACGCAGCACCCGGGCGTGGGTCAGCTCGCCCCACTTGAAGGTTCCCGACCCACACGCCGCCCCAGCCGCGCTGCGGGAACAACCGGCCGGTGTGGACGAAGGCCAGCACCACCCCGAGTGCGGAGCCGGTGCGGCCGGACTTGGCGAACAGGTCGGCGACCGTGCAGCGTCAAAACCGTCCGGAGTCGATATCGATCGGGAAGGTGATGCATAGTGACGTCGCCTGACCTGCCGGACGTGAGATCTGCAGGCGTCCGCCGTGTGCCTCCACCCAGTCGGTGAGGCCTACGAGCGCCGTTTCGAAGGCTGGCTCTGCTCTTCCGACACCATCGTCGCTGACCGAGACCACGAGGAACTCGCGCGCGGCCGCGCGGTCGACGGTGATGTCGACGTTGATCGGGGCGGCGTGTGCGTCCTCGGTCGCGTTCGCGAGCACTTCGCATACGACGTCGTACGCGGCCACCTCGACGCTGTGGGGCAGCCGGCGCTCGGGACCCTGGCTGATCGTGACCGGAACGGCCGAGCGCCGCGCGAGTGCCTTGAGTGCAGGCATGAGCCCGGCCTGCGTGAGGATGGCCGGGTGGATGCCGCGTGTGATCTCTTGCAGAACCGTGAAGACGTCTATCAGACCTTTGATCGTGCGGCAGAGCCGCGCCTTGAGCTCGTCGAGTTCGTCAGGCACCAACGCCTCCGCCGCACGAAGCTCCAGGCCGAGCGACACCAGACGCTGCTGGACGACATCGTGCACGTCGTGTTCGAAGCGGCGGCGCCCCTCCTCGACGCCATGGACGATCCGTGCACGTGACGCGCCGCTCTCGATGGTCGCCACCGCGGTGGCGACGCCCTCGGCGAACTGCGCCAGTCGCTCCTCGGTGCCGGGTAGCGGTGATTCTCGGCGGGACCACATCACCACCAGGCAGCCCCACAGGCGGCCACCCACCGTGATCGGTGCGGCGACCGACGAGTTGAAGCCTTCGCGGCGGGCCAGGTCGGCGAAGGCGCCGGGACGATCGTCGTAGCTGTCTACCCTGGCCGGGTGGAAGGCTCGCAGCACCGGCTCCGTGACGTCGCCTTCGACGTGGAATCGCCGACCCAGCCAGGTCTCGGTGCCGGGCTTGCCGTACCCGGCGAGGACGGTGACGGTGCCAGCGGACTTGTAGCGCATCAGCCTGGTGGCGTCCGCGTCGAGCAGCGCGGCGGCCTCGGCGACGATCCCAGCGAGCACGTCCGCCGGCGGCGCACCGGACGCGACGAGCACCGCCACCCGCCGCAGACCCGCCTGTTCCGTCGCGAGGTCGTGCAGTTCGTCGCGGCTCGTCCGCAGGGACTCGGCCATCGCCTTGTACTCGGTCGCGACTGCCAGCAGCGTCTCCAGCTGGGGCACCACGCGCTCGCGGAGGCGCCGCAGGGTCGGCTCGGGCAGGTCGGCGGGGACGAGGAGGGTGCCCGGCTGCGAGCGGTACCGCAGCGGCAAAGCAACCCGGCGCTCGTCGCCTGGGACGCTGTCGAACTTGATCACAGCGAAGGGCAGACGCAGCTCCCGCGCCAGGCGGCGCGAGACCTCCGGCAGCACCGACCGCAGATCGTCCGCGCACAGCATGAGACGGCTCAGCACGGCCAGGAAGTCGGCCTCCTGGTATGCCTCCATCCGCGGCCCCTTCGCCGACCAGACGTATTGGCGCCCACACTATGCCGGTCACCGGTGATTCCAGGGTGAGGCGCCGGGTGACCAACCACCGATCGACCGGCCCGACCCCGAACTATCGACGCTTCGGGAAACGCTCGTCGTAACGGAGGCAGAGCAAGAAGCTGTCTCACGTGTACGCGATCTGCGCGCCGGGCTCAGCGCGACGGCCTCGTGGGCAGCAGCCCTTCCTCGTGATCGAGTTCCCGTTCGAGCACGCGGAGGCCCTCATCCGGCAGTCTGCCGGCGTCACGCCACTGCAGCAGTTCCTCCCGCTGGGCATCGATGACCTCCCGGCGGACGTGCAGCGCGGCTTCGTGTCGCGGCGACAACGGCACGTGGACCAGGTCAGTGCTGCTCAGCTGGTCTCGTCGGACCCTGGTGGTGGGTCAACTGGCCGCGGAGTTTTCCACGCATCGTGTTGATTTTCCCACGCATCGTGTTGATCGCGTGGGTCTCGACGTCGTCATGCGCTTGAGCCGCCAACTCGTCGAGCCTGGCCAGAGCAGCCTCGACAGCGGCCGAGCGTGCCTCGTTGCGTAGCCGCGCCTGGTCGACCTCATCGGCGCGCAGGCCGAGCGCTTGGACCAGGGGTGCGAAGGTGAGACCCTGACCCACCAGTGTGACCAGTACGACGACAAACGTGCAGAACAGCAGCAGATCGCGATTCGGCAACGGGGTGCCGTTGGCGGTGACCAGTGGCAGGGTGGAAATCGCCGCGAGGCTGATCACGCCTCGGGTGCCGGACCAGCTGAGGGCCACGATGTCGCGGCACGTGAGCCGCTGGGATTCGCGATCGTGTGACGGTGCCGCCCGTGTCTCGTCCGCCCCAGCGCGGTCGTCGTCGACAGTCTGGCCACCCAGCCAGGGTGCGCAGCGATCGGGGCAGCGACTGGGTCAACACCAGCCACACCGGGCGTAGCAGCAACACCACACCGACGGTGATCGTCACCGCGATGACAATCGTGGCCGCGTCGTACCGCGCGAGGCCGCGTACAACCTCGGGCAACTGCTGCCCTATCAGCAGGAACACGAAGCCTTCGAGCAGGAAGTCGACCAGCCGCCAGACCGCGCTCGTCTGCAGCCGGCTCGCGCCTGAGGCCGACCGTGGCCGGTGGTGCCCGGCGTCGCAGACGAGGCGTAGCGCTTGACGTATGAGCATTGACCGCGCCGATCACGGCGGCCCAGGGCAACGGCTTACAACGTCGGGCAACGTGCCGGTAGTGCGTACGCATCCGCCGCCGCACCCTTCCGCAGACCGGCACCGCCGGCGCCAAGGCAGTCAGGCGCCGGGGCCGACGTCGTGTCGCTGACGCTACTACCTGCCATGCGTCGAGACAATGCGGGCAGTTCAGGCCGGCGACATGACCGCGGGCCGGGATCACCAGCTGCCCGATCGCCGGTGTCCGTCGCGACGCGCGGGCCGCCCGTACCGGAGCAGGGCGTTCAACTCCAGGCCGATGTGCTCGTCGTAGCCCATCGCCAGCGAGAACAGCCATTCCCGTGAACAGAGGTGCTCGGCGACCCGCCGATCGGCGATCGCGATCAGCCACGCGTGTGCATCGTCGTGGCGCATCCTCGACACGGGTGCGAGTCGCCACACTTCGACGAAGACCGCACGGACGATCGACACAGCGGCGGCAGTGTCGCCCAGCCCGGCCCGAACGTGGACGAAGACCTGGTGGGCCAGCAGACGGTGGAGCCGCGCAAGGGCGGCCGGATCCCGGTCCGCGATCTGCCGAACGAGGATGTTGTATGACGCTGCAGCGGCTGACGGGTCCACCGGCGATGTTGCCATCGAAGCTCCCAACGGTGCCAGCAGTGAGGACACCGCCGGGGTCCGGAGCGGTTGAGATGACGCGCCAATGGTAGGCCACTGCCGGTCCGAGAGCGCACGATGAATGCACCATTCCCTCGTCCAGGGTTCATCACCCCAACCGACCGGTACGCCTGACGCGGTTCCCGCGGCCGTGGCACTGGGTCTGCACGGAACGATCACCGCACGCTCCTTTGAGATTCACCAGGATCTCGAACCGGGCAAGGCCATCGACGCCGAGCACGGCGTCTGGGCCGGCCGCGCCGGGGCCGAAGCGGAGATCACCCGATCACGCCGCCGTGCTGTCCGCGTCGCAGCGGTCGTCGACGATCCAGACTCACCATGACCTGTCGATTCCATCGTGACCCAGTCGATGCCGGGAACGATGAAGGACGAGGTGATGGACCTGTCGCACCACACACCGCCGAACGCCATGACCATCACCCGCTTTGGCGTCGCCGCACCTGTCCTCGCCGGCTGCGGTAGCGCTCCGGGCAAGTCGACCGCGCAGCCGGCCACCTCATCGACCGCCTCGGCCGGCCCGACTGTCAGTGGATCAAGTGGATCACCGACTCCTGCTGCGTCCGCGGCAGCGCCGGCAAACACGCGAGCCCGCCGAAGCTCGACACCCGACTCAGAACGGGCCTCCGTCGATGCGCAGGTGTGCATCAAGACAGGGACCGGTGAGACGCCGTACGCGAGCAACATCTCGTGGTTGCTGATCTACGCGGACGGAACCAGCGCGGAGCCGTCGAACACCACCTACAACCAGTTCGAAGCGCCGACTCACCCGGTTGGGGACCGGGACCTTCCCGCGGGTCGATGCGTGCGGGGACGGATCACGTTCACGGCGCCGATGGGGGAAGCGGACTGTGATGGTCGAGTAGTAGCGCCGGGACGGGTCGGTATACAACTGGGCGACTTCGTCAGCGGCCGGGGCTTCGTAGGTCCGGTTCGGGCCGACGCGGCGACGTGCCGTGCTGCGGAAGGCGGGCGCTCCCGGCGGGAGCCACCCATGTTGCCGCGTCGACCTGCACCACTGTCTACCGTGTTCTGGGCGCCGCCGAGTGTTGATCGGCGCAAATTGCCGGATACTGCAGGAACGTCAACCGCCAGCCACCGATCGGTTGACCTTTCAGGTCCTCGCGGCGCGAGGTGCCGGCGGGCAGTGCCCTGTCGAGTCCACCCGCCGGCGGTGTGCTGACCAACCCCCGTAACCAACACACTGTCGGACGCTCGAGCAGGAATGCGGGAGTCGTCCGGCACGGACGTAGTTACCCTCGGGCGCACACTCAAACCCGGCTCGGACACGAAGTAAGAAGGGTAAGCGCAAGCACGAATCTGCAGCAGCATGGGCAGCATCTGCGATTCGAGTGCAGCCCGTCGCTACCCGGACCTCGGCGCACCGCCGAAGGCAGGACCAAGGACGAGACCATTTTTGCCCAGCACGACCGATGGGCGGAAGCGACTGCCCCCCAACTCTCGGTCGTCGGGGCGTCCTCGCACGCCACGCCGGTGCAGCTCGTGCCAGATCTTGCGGGCACCGTAGACGCCGTAGTTCTCCCGATGGATCCGCTTGATCATCTCGGTCGGTTCGCACGATCCTGACGTGGGGGCTGCTCGGCCCGGGCAAGGGGATCGAGTGGGCGATCGGCGGCCTGAGGCTGGTACGTCACCTGATGCCGCGGCCCCGGTACGTCATTGC
>NZ_JBFAJA010000105.1:0-44770 GCF_040654975.1 Dactylosporangium sp. NPDC050588
CCTCGCGGGCCTGCTCGACGGCCGCGTCACCGGCGGCGACGACCGCACCGCCCTCGCGGGCCTCCTTGACGGCCGCGTCACCGGCGGCGACGACCGCACCGCCCTCGCGGGCCTCCTTGACGGCCGCGTCACCGGCGGCGACGACACCGCCCTCGCTTCGGCGGCCGCCGTCGCGGCGCTGGCACCGCACGAGCGGGCCGAGCTGCGCCTGCGGGCCTGGCGGCGCGGCATCGCCGACCTCGGCGACCCGCCCGCCGACCCGGCGCCCGCGTCCGGCGGCCAGCGGGCGATGCTGTTCCTGGACCGTTTGGCCCCGAACGGCACCGCATATCTGACGACCGCGCACACCCGCCTCACCGGCCCCCTCGACGTGGCGCGGCTGCACGCCGCGCTCACCGCGGTGGTGCACCGCCACGAGGTGCTGCGCACCGTCCTGCGACTGCACGACGGCCACCCCGTCCAGGTCGTCCTGCCACCGGTTCCGGTGCCGCTGCCGGTGCACGACCTGACCGCCCTGGACCCCGCCGCCGCCGAGGCGGAGCTGCACCGGCTCGCCGCCGCCGAGGACCCGTTCGACCTCGCCGCCGGCCCCCTCGTGCGGGCCCGCCTGGTCCGGCTCGGCGGCGCCGACGCGGCGCTGCTGCTGACGTTTCACCACGCCGTCGTCGACGGCTGGTCCATCGGCGTGTTCGCGGCCGAGGTCGCCGAGCACTACCGGACCGGCGCCGCCCCGCCACCGCCGGTGCCGCAGCACGGCGAGTACGCCCGCTGGCAGCACGAGTGGCTGGAGGGACCCGCCGCCCGGGAGAGCCTCGCCCACTGGCGGCGGGAGCTCGCCGGCGTGCCGGACGCCCCGCTGCCCTACGACCGTTCGGCCCCCGCCCCGCTACCGCTGCGCGCCGGCACGCACCGCTTCACCATCCCCGCCGGGTGCCTCGACAACCACGACGCGACCCCGTTCATGGTGCTGGCGGCGGCGCTGCACGTGCTGCTCGCCGGATGGACCGGCCGCACCGGCGTGTGCTTCGGCACGCAGGTCGCCAACCGGCCGCACGACGAGGTCCGGGACCTCATCGGCTTCCTCGCCAACGTCGTCGTGCTCCGCGGCGACGTCACGCCGGACGAGACGTTCACGAGCCTCCTGGCGCGCACCGTTTCGCGGTCCCTGCAGGCGTACGAGCACCAGCAGGTGCCCTTCGACGCCGTCGTGCGCCACCTCGCCCCGGACCGGCCCCCGGGCGGCAACCCGCTCTTCCGGGTCGCGATGACGCTGCACAACACCCCGCCGCCGGTGCGGGAGGCGGGCCCGCTGCGACTGGACCCGCTCGACGCCGGCGCGCCGGCGCACGCCCGGCACGAGCTGGAGCTCGACATCCGTGCCGACGGCGGCGGGCTGCGCTGCGACGTCACCTACGCCGCGGACCTGTTCACGCCGGACAGCATCGAGCGGCTCGCCGGCACGTACCAGCGGATCCTGCGAACCGTCGCGGCCGACGCCACCGTGCGGGTCCGGGACCTCCTGCCCGCCGACCCCGTCCGCGAGACCGTCCGGGAAGTCGTCGCCGAGGTCCTCGGCCGCCCGGTGGACGAGACCGCGGACTTCTTCGCCCTCGGCGGCGACTCGCTCGGCGCGGTGCGGGTCCTCGACCTGATCCGTGCCCGCTGCGGCGCCGACGTGCCGCTCGCCGCCTGGCTCACCGGCGGGTCGGCGAGCGTGCTGCGCCTGGCGCGGCTGGCTTAGCAATTTCCCAAGCTCAAAGCCGGTCCAATGGTCAGGGTCGGCGGTGCCGCACGCCAGGCGCACCACCCAACGAGACGCACCGAGCGGCACGGCACAGGAGGCCTACGTGATCACAGCCGGGCTCAAATTCACGCAGAGCGGCGGCATCGCCCTGATCGACGGCGACCGTCTCGAGTTCAACATCGAGATGCAGAAGCTGGACAACAACTCCCGGTACAGCAACTTCGACGATCTGCAGCTGGTGCCACGCATCCTCGCCGACCACGGCTACCAGGTGTCCGATGTGGACCACTGGGTCGTCGACGGCTGGGACGGTGCCCGCAACGGCCACATCAAGGTGCAGACGATCGCCGGCGCCGTCGACCTGACCGTCGCGCCATACCGGGAGACGCCGGCCGTGCCCGACCCGGGCCGCCCCGCCCACCGCGGCGAGCTGAACATCGACGGCACCATCCGGCCGTTCACCAGCTTCGTGCACGTCGCCAGCCACCTGTCGGTCGCCTACAGCACCAGCCCGTTCGCGGTCCGGCAGGAGCCGTCGATGGTGCTCGTCTGGGACGGCGGCTGCTTCCCGCGTCTGTACTGTGTGGACGGACGCGGCCGGATCGAGCCCGGCGGCGAGGTCTTCCCGCTGATCGGTCATACGTACTCGATGGCGTCGCAGCACTGGGGCCCGTACGCGCGGCGGGACAAGTCCCGCAACGTCGACGACCTGTCGGTGGCCGGCAAGCTGATGGCGTACATCGCCTACGGCAAGCCGAGCGACGCGGTGAAGGGCGTCCTCGCCGAGCGGTTCCACGAGCACTTCGAGGCCGACACCGACCGGGTCTGCAAGTACCGCGCGGCCATCATCGGCTGCGGCAGCAACGGCGAGCCGTCGCACGGCTACGTCCACGCGTTCCTCGACGACGTCGCCACCGACGTCGCCCGGCTCGGCGTCAGCGACGACGACGTGCTCGCCACCGTCCACGAGTTCCTCGAGGAACTGCTGATGGACCGCGTCACCGCGAAGATCCGGGCGTGGAAGGGCGACGAGCCCTGGAACCTGTGCTTCGCCGGCGGGTGCGCGCTGAACATCAAGTGGAACAGCGCCCTGCGCGGCCACCCGATGATCAAGGCGATGTGGGTGCCGCCGTTCCCCGACGACTCGGGCTCGGCGATCGGGACCGCCTGCGCGCACCTCGGCGTCACCGGCGGCCTGCGCGCCATCGACTGGCACGTGCGCTCCGGCCCGTGCCTGCTGCCGACGCCGCAGATCCCGGCCGGCTGGTCCGCCGCCCCGTGCAGCCCGGCGCAGCTCGGCCGGCTGCTGCACACCACCGGCGAGCCGGTCGTCGTGCTCAACGGCCGCGCCGAGCTCGGCCCGCGGGCCCTCGGCGGCCGCAGCATCCTCGCCGCCCCCGTCGACGCGGCGATGAAGGACCGGCTCAACGAGATCAAGCGGCGCGAGCCGTTCCGCCCGGTGGCCCCGATCTGCCTGGAGGAGCACGCCCCGGAGATCTTCTCGCCGGGCACCCCCGACCCGTACATGCTGTTCGAGCACGACGTGCGCCCCGCGTGGGTCGAGCGCATCCCGGCCGTGCTGCACCTGGACGGCACCGCCCGGCTGCAGACCGTGAGCCCGGCGCAGGACCCCGACCTGACCGAGATCCTCCGGGCGTACCACGAGGTCAGCGGCGTCCCCGTGCTGTGCAACACCAGCGCGAACTTCAACGGCAGCGGCTTCTTCCCCGACGCCGCCACCGCGATCGGCTGGGACAAGGTCGACCTGGTGTGGGAAGAGGGCACGCTCTACCGGCGAGCCAAGTGACCGCGCCGTCCACACTGCCGCCGGCATCGCTGCCGTCGCTCGACGACGCCGCGCTGCGGCACGTCACGCAGCTGCTGGACGAGCTGCGGGGGACCGTCCAGGTCGCCCGGTGCACCGGCGCCGCCGGGCGGGTCGACCGGATCGAGGACGCCCTCGCCCAGGCGCGGGCCGTGTCCGCGACGCTGCGCACCGCTTTGATCAGCGCCAGGGATCGGTCCGCCACCCCCTCGGACTGACCCCACCGGCGCACAGCAACGGGCCGGCACCCCGACTCCTCCCGTCGGTGGTGCCGGCCCGTTGGCCGTTCTACCGCTTGGCCGTTCTACTGCGCGGCGCGGGCCGCGACCGACTCGCGCAGGCTGCGCGGCCGCAGGTCGGTCCACACCTCGCCGATGCGGGCGAGGCAGGCGGCGCGGGTGCCGGCGGTGCCCTCGTCCCGCCACCCCGGCGGGTTCGTCATGTCCGACGGCATGATGGAGTACTGCTCCTCGTCGTTGCGCACCACGCGGAAGGCGTCGTTCATCGGGCGGCTCCTGTCGTCAGCGGATGGCGGTGCTCAGAGGGCGGCTGGGGACAGCTCGGCGATCAGCGCCGCCTCGACGACCGCGGCGAACGCGCCCGCCGTCTGGTGGTCCAGGACCGCGCGGACCGGCACGTCGATCTCCAGGGTCGCCTTCAACCGGGCGATGAGCTGGGTGATGAGCAGCGAGTGCCCACCGAGGTCGAAGAAGTTGTCGTCGAGGCCGACCTGGTCGACCCCGAGCAGCTCCGCCCACGTCGCGGCGATCGCCTTCTCCGCGGCCGTCGACGGCGCCACGTACGGCGGGCGGGCCGGCCCGTCGTCGCCGGGCTCCGGCAGCGCGCGGCGGTCCAGCTTGCCGTTCGCGGTCACCGGCAGCTCGTCCAGGGTCATGACGTGCGCCGGCACCATGTACGCGGGCAGCAGCGTGGCGACGTGCTCGCGGATGTCGCGCGGGTCCGGGTAGACGCCGGGCTCCGGCACGACGTAGGCGACGAGCTGCGCGTCCGCGCGGGCGCCGTGGACCGCGGCGACGGCGGTGGCGATCCCGGGCAGCGTCGCCAGGGCCGCCTCGACCTCGCCGAGCTCGATGCGGAACCCGCGGACCTTCACCTGCTGGTCCTGCCGGCCGAGGAACTCGATGGTGCCGTCCGCCCAGTACCGGGCCCGGTCGCCGGTGCGGTACAGCCGCGCGCCCGGCCGGCCCGACAGGTGGTCGGGGACGAACTTCGCCGCGGTGAGCTCGGCGTCGCCGTGGTAGCCCAGGGCCAGGCAGTCGCCGCCGATGAACAGGTCGCCGGGGGCGCCGACCGGGGCGGGCCGCAGCGCCGCGTCCAGCACGTAGTAGTGCGCGTTGGCGATCGGGCGGCCGTACGGCACGCTCGTCCACGCCGGGTCGACGGCGCCGACGGGGAACGAGTTGGACCAGATCGCCGCCTCGGTCGCGCCGCCGAGCGCGACGACCTCGCAGCCGGGGAACGCGCCGCGGACCGCGTCCGGCAGGGTCAGCGGCACCCAGTCGCCGCTGAGGAACACCAGCCGCAGCCGGCTGGCGGTGGTCGCGGCGCGCAGCGCGAACAGCGGCTCCAACTGCTGCAGCGCCGCCGGGGCGGAGTCCCAGAAGGTGATCGGCTCGCTGTCCAGGACGGTCAGCAGCCGCTGCGGGTCGCGGACCTCCGCGTCGGAGGCGACGCGGATGCTGCCGCCGGCGGCGAGGACGCCGAAGATGTCGTACACCGACAGGTCGAAGCCGAGCGAGGTGACGAACAGGACCCGGTCGGCGGGACCGACCGCGTGCGTCTCGTTGACCCAGTCGATGAGGTTGACCACCGGGGCGTGGGTCAGCACGACCCCCTTCGGCGTGCCGGTCGAGCCGGACGTGAAGATGACGTACGCGACGTCGGTGTCGACCGCCCGGCGCGGTGCCGGGGCGTCGGCGGCGGGCTCGGCGAGGGCCCAGGTGTCGTCGGGGCCGAGGCCGGGCGCGCCGAGCCACAGCACCTCCCGGACCGCCGGCACCGCCTCGGTGACGGCGTGCACGGTCGGCAGCGCCGCCGGGTCGGTGAGCACCACCGGCACCCGCAGCGTCCGCAGCAGCCCCCGGATGCGCTCGACCGGCTGCGCCGCGTCGACGGGGGCGTAGGCGGCGCCGGCTTTGAGCACGCCGAGCAGCGCCACCACGGTCTGCACCGTCCGGGACAGGTGCAGGGCGACGAAGTCGCCGGGGCCGACCCCGGCCGCGGCGAGGCGGCGCGCGAGGCGGCCGGCGGCGGCGTCGAGCTGCGCGTAGGTCAGCCGGTCCGCGCCCTGCAGCACGGCGACCGCGTCGGGGGTGAGGGCGGCCTGCCGCTCGAACAGCTCGTGGATGCAGCGGCCGGCCTCCCGGCCGGTGGTGGTCGCGTTCCACTGCCGCACCGCGCGGTGCCGCTCGAACCCGGACTGCGGGCCGACGTCGCGCAGCCGCGCGGTGACCGGCGCGGCGGCGACGGCGGCGAGGAGCTGGCTGGCGTGCACCAGCAGCAGCCGCACGTCGGCCTCGGTGAGCAGGTCGGCCGGCGCGCTCAGCCGCAGCCGCCCGCCCGGCCCCGCCAGGTCGGCCTGGAACAGCACCAGGTCCGCGGGGTCCGGCACCGGCCGGCCGCAGCGCACGAGCGACGTGCTGTGCGGCAGCTGCGAGGCGGGCACGCCGGCGTGCCGGACGTTGGCCGCGTACTGCTCGGCGGCGTCGCGCAGGTGCGCCGACAGCAGCCGCGCCGGGACGGGACGGACGCGGACCGGCACGGGCTCGGTGGTGTCGCCGTCGACGAGCGCGCCGTGCACGACGTCGTCGGCGCCGGCCTGGACGGCCAGCAGCAGCCCCCACGCGGCCACGACGAGGTCCTCGGCGCGCAGGCCGAGGCGCCCGGCGGAGGCGGTGAGCGCCGCGGTCTGCGCGGGATCCCAGGCCACCGACGCGGCGTGCACGGTGCCGGGCCGCCGGACCTGCCGCTGCGGCGTCAGTGTCGTCGGCTCCTCGAAGCCGTGCAGCAGATCCCGCCAGTACTGCTGAGCGGTGGGTAACATCAGTCAGTCTCCTCGTCCGTGAGTTTCCTCAGGCCGGTGGCGATGCCGAGCAGGGGGTCGAGGACGACCGGACCCCCACCGTGCGCCCGCCGCCAGCGGGTGACCAGATGCATCTCGGTGCAGCCGGCGATGACGCCCTGGCAGTCGAAGCGGTCCGCGAGGCGCTCGAAGCGCTCGACCAGCTCCGCGCCGACCGGTTCGCGTTTCAGCCGGTAGAGCAGGTAGTGGATCTCGTCCTGGGCGTCCGGCGGCGGGACCACGACCCGGTGCGCGACCGCCGGCCAGTGAGCCGAGCGTTCGAACGTGCGGGCCTTGCGGGTGCCGGTCGTCGCGAGCATCAGGAAACGCCCCTCGCCCGCCACGTCCAGCTCGGCGAAGACCGCGTCGACGACGGAGATCAGCCGGGCCCGCAGGCCGGGGTCGAGCCGGTCGATCAGGTGGTGCGCGGTGACACACGTCATCACCACCCGGGTCGCGCCGAGCCGCACCAGCGCCTCGATGCGCTCGGAGACGAGCCGGGTCAGCTCCTCGGTGCGCCCTGACAGGATCGCCTCGGTGCGGTCCGGCATCGCCGGGTCGGAGTCGAGCAGGCAGCGGGGCAGCTGCTGCTCCGCCGCCGGCGCGACCTGCTCGACGGCGACCTCGTAGACGGTCTGCAGGAACGCCGCCGAGGCGAGCGGGCCCATGCCCCCGAGGACGCCGAGGACCGGTGCCGCTGTCACCACAGGGTGTGCAGGCACGCGAGGAGGCTGCGGGCCTCGACGTTGAGGCAGTTGCCGAAGCGCAGCAGCGTCATCAGCTGGTGCACGGTGAGCCACATGAAGTTCGGCGGCGGCGTCACCGGGAACGTGTCCTCGACCTCGATGACCTGGTAGCGGTTGAGGGCGTGCAGGAAGCGGCCGCCCTCCTCCGACAGCCACGTGTCGAAGCGGATCTGCCGCTGCGGCGCGTCCAGCACGTAGTCGAGGAACTGCGGCCGGTGCGCCGTCGGCAGCGTCCGGAAGGTCTGCGGCGTGCAGTGCAGCGTCGGCGCGGCCTCCACGATGTCCAGCGCGCCCGCGGCCGGCCGGGCCTGCAGCAGGACGTGCAGCACGCCGTCGATGCGCCGGACCAGGAACGCCAGCCGGCCCGGCGCCGCCGGCCGCAGCAGCGGCTGCATCCAGGCGCCGACCTCGCGGTCCTTGGCGCGCACGTCGACGCCGACGATGCTGAAGTACCCGCCGGACAGGTGGGCGATCTCGTCGGCGCCGCGGTGCCAGCCGGCGGTGTCCAGCAGCGGGATGCGGCGCTGGGTGAGCTCGAAGCGGGCCTTGTTCTCCGTCAGCCAGCTGATCGCGTCGGTCACCGTGTGCACGGCGGACGCCTCCGGGTCCAGCGACCGGATCAGCGCGGACCGGAACGGGTCGTCGCCGCCGGTGTCGGACTCCGGCCGGGCGAACGGCATGATGGACAGCACCGTGCGGGCGTCCATGTTGACGACGTCGTCGAGCGCCAGCAGCTGCTGCACCTGCCCGACGGTCATCCAGCAGAAGCCGGGCAGCACCTCGATGTCGTCGTCGGCGTCGGCCTCGACGACGATGTTGCGGTTGCGCTTGTGCAGGAACCAGCCGCCCTGCTCCGACTGCAGCGAGTCGGCGACGACCCGGCCGCGCCGGGGCGCGACGAAGTGCTCCAGGTAGGGGATCGCCCGGCCCTGGTGCACCCGCGTGTAGTTGCTGCGGGTCGCCTGCACCGTCGGGGACAGCTGCACCAGGTTCCGGTTGCCCGGCTCCATCTTGGCCTGCATCAGGCAGTGCAGGACGCCGTCGAACTCCTTGACGAGGATGCCGAGGATCCCGATCTCGCGCTGCACGATGATCGGCTGCGTCCACGACGGCACCCGGAACGGCTGCAGGCCGACGTGCAGCCCCTCGATGGTGAAGAACCGTCCACTGTGGTGCACCAGGTTGCCGGAGTCCTCGGTGAACCGCCAGCCCTGCAGCTTGTCGAACGGGACGCGCTCCACGGCGTACGACTGCAGCTCCCGCTGCTCGCCGAGCCAGCGCAGGCACTCGTCGGTGGACCGGAACCGGCCCTGCGCCGTCGCCGACGCGGTGAACCGCTCGGCGAGCGACCCGCGGCCGTCACCGGCTCCGGGCTGGTCTCGGCGCAGATCCAGCAGTGAAGATGCTCGAGTCACGTGCCACCTCCTCGGTGCTGCCGTCGCACGGCTGCAGGGCACGGCGTGGCGACGATCTCCACCACGCCGACCGCACGCTACGACGCCGCCGCGCGCGTGGCTGTGGATGCACAGCACGACTGGTCGTCTTCACAGTCTTGGCCGCCCGCGGCGGCCCGATCCGGGCCTGCTCTAAGGAATCCACCAGGACCGGCGCTGTTAGAAACGGACCCATGAGCGTTCGGGGCCGTGCCTCCAGGAAACCGGTGTCGGCCAGCGACCGCTGGTGGCTCGCGCACCCGGACACCATCTCGCCGGTCATCCAGACCGTCGTGGAGGGCACCGGGTCGATCGACGCCGACGCGCTGCGCGCCGCCGTCACCACGGTGGCCGCGGCCTGCCCCGACACGGCCCTGCGGTACACCCGCAAGGCCTGGCTCGCCGGCGGCACCCCGCCGCGGGTCCGGGCGGTCGGCGGCACCGCCGACGGGGTCGCCGTCGCCGACGTGGCCGCCCTGCACGACCCGCTGCCGACGCCGGACGGCGCCTGGTGCGAGGTGCTGTACTGCCCGGGCGACCCGGCCGCCGTCGTCTTCCGCGCGTCCCACGCCGTCATGGACTGGCCGGGGATGGCGCTGTGGATCGCCGACGTGTTCCGGGCGCTGCGCGGCGAGAAGCCACTCGGCGCCGCCGACGACCTCACCGAGGACGACGTCTTCGCCCGCTTCCCGGCGCCGGAGCAGCAGCCGCCGAACCCGAAGATCGAGTGGACGTCGCCGCTCGGCCAGCCCACGGGCGAGAAGCGCACCGCCTGGGCCCGGCGGACCGTCGACGGCTACCACCGCGGCCTCGTCGCGCAGGTCGCCGCGGCGCTCACCGCCGCCTACGACCTGCCTGCGGCGCGCTTCGCGGTCGCGTTCGACCTGCGCCGGCACGTCCCCGGCGTCCGCAGCACCGGCAGCCTGTCGCAGGTCGAGCTGTTCGACTGCGCCGCCGGCGAGCCGTGGGAGGCGTTCCACGAGCGGGTCCTCACCGCGATGGCCGAGGGCCGCGAGGTCAGCGGCCGCATCGACTCCGGTCTGCTCAAGCTGCCCCGGCCGATCCTGCGGACGATGGTCAGGGCGATGGAGAAGAGCCCGCCGGAGAAGCGCCGGTACGCCTCCGCCACGGTGCTGGCGCACCTCGGCCGGATCGAGCCCGAGCAGCTGTGCACCGACGGGTTCGAGGCCCGCACCCTGTACCCGGTGCCCCTGCTCACCGCGGCGAGCCCGCCCGACCTGAACCTCGTCGAGTGCGGCGGCCGCACCGAGCTGACCCTGACCTGGCGCGACGGCCCAGGCAGCACGGAGCGGATGCAGGCCGTCCTCGACGCCGTCGCCGAGGCGCTGTCACCGGAAGAGATCCGGCGCTGGGACGGCAACGCGACGGACGAGCCGGCCGACCCGGCGACCGTGGTCCAGCGGCTGCGGCAGGTCGTCGCGAGCCGGCCGGACGCCGAGGCGCTGCGCTGGCCCGGCGGCCGCCTCACCTTCGCCGAGCTGGACGCCCGCTCCGAGGTCGTCGCGGCCCGGCTGCTGGAGCTCGGCGCCGGCCGCGGCTCGGTCGTCGGCCTGCTCGCGGACCGGTCGATGTGGGCGATCGCCGGCATGTGGGGCGTGCTGAAGGCCGGCGCCGCCTACCTGCCGCTGGACGTGCAGCACCCCGACGCCCGCCTGGCCGGCCTGCTCGCCGACGCCGGCGCGCGGGTCTGCCTGGTGCAGGGCGACTACGCCGAGCGGCCCGTCACCGGCCCCGGCTGCACCGTCGTGCGCCTGGACGAGCTGGCCACCGGCGGGGTGCCGCCCGTCGACGTCACGCCGGCCCCGGGCGACCTCGCGTACGTCATCTACACGTCCGGCTCGACCGGCCGGCCGAAGGGCGTGGAGATCGAGCACGCCGCCCTCGCCAACTACGTCGACTGGACCACCGCCCGCTTCGGCTGCGGCCCCGGCACCGCCTTCGCCGTGTTCACGTCGCTCGCCTTCGACCTGTCCAACACGGCGCTGTTCACCCCGATGCTCGCCGGCGGCACGCTCGTGCTGGTCCCGGACGAGCCCAACCACCTCACGCTGCGGCACCTGCTGGAGCACTCGGGCGCCGACACGCTGTCGCTGACCCCGTCGCACCTGGACCTGATCGGCCAGCTCGACGTGCGCCCGGCCGGTTTCAAGGTCCTCGTCGTCGTCGGTGAGCAGCTGCGCTCGGCGGTCGCGGCCCGGGCCCGGTCGATGTTCGGCCCCGGCTGCCGCGTCCTCAACATGTACGGGCCGACGGAGGCGACCGTCGGGCTGACGCTGCACGAGTGCGGCGAGGCCGACGACGCGGGCCCGGCGGTGCCGATCGGGCTGCCGATGGACAACTGCACCGTGCACCTGCTCGACCCGCAGCGGCGCTTCGTCGCGGCGGGGGAGACCGGGGAGATGTACCTCGGCGGCGCCCAGCTGGCCCGCGGCTACCGCAACCGCCCCGACCTCACCCGCGAACGGTTCGTGCACCTCGCCGACGGCACCCGCGTGTACCGCACCGGCGACCTGGCCCGGGTGCGCCCCGACGGCGAGCTGGAGTTCATCGGCCGCTCCGACGACCAGGTCAAGGTCAACGGCTACCGGATCGAGCCGGCCGAGATCGCCGAGGTCCTGCAACGCCACCCGGCGGTGCGGACCGCGGTCGTCGTCGCCCGGACCCGCCCCGGCGCCGAGCACAAGCAGCTGTACGGGTACGTGGTGCTCGAACCCGGCGCGGAGGCCGCCGACTGGGACGCGTTCCTCGGCGAGCACCTGCCGCGGTACATGGTGCCGACCGCGACGACCGTCATCGACGCCGTGCCGCACAACGCCAACGGCAAGGTCGACGTCGCCGCCCTGCCGGACCCGCACCGTCAGGAAGCGGCGCGGGTGGCCGCGGCCGGCGACGAGGTGCAGTCGGCGGTCGCCCGCATCTGGGCCACGACGCTGAGCCTCGGCGACACCCACCTCGACCCCGCGGCCGACTTCCACCACCTCGGCGGCAACTCGGTGCAGCTGCTCGCCATGCTCGCCGGGGTGTCCCGCGACGTCGTCGGCGCCGCCGCCGAGCGGGCGTTCATGGCCGAGCTCGGCCGCATCATCCGCGAACCCACGCTGGAGCGGGTCAGCGCCATCGCCCGCCAGGCCCGCGACGGGGCACTGGTGCCCGCGGCCGGCTGACCGATCCACCCACCAGCACGACCGGGGAGGCACCATGACCGCACTGACACTCAGCCGTGACAACGCCAGGGGTGCCTACATACTCACCGGCCCCGACGGGACCGTGCTCGGCTCGCTCGCCGCCGACCGCCGCTTCCGCCACGGCGAGACCGTCTCCGCCGCGGGCAGCGTCGCGGTGCACAGCGGCGGGCTGCGCCGCCGCTCGGCGTGCGCCGGCGACGAGGACGCGCCCGTGCTGCGGCTCGACCCGGACGGCAGCGTGGTTCCCGGCCTGCCCGGGGCGCGCTGGGAGGTGACCCGCGACCGGAGCCGGTTCACCGGCACGCTGAGCGCCGCCGGCGTGAGCGTCGTCGTCACCGTCCCCGCCGGCGGCAACGGTCCGCTGGACGCCGACGTGCGGGGCGACGTCCCCGGCTGGGACCTGGTCGTGCTCACCGCGGCGTTCGCGCTGCTGGCCCGCCGCCGCGCCGACACCATGCTCACCGCGGCGCTGGTCAGCGTCGCCACCGGCGGAGCCGGCCGATGACCGCGGACCTCCGGGACGCGGTGACGGCGCCCGCGGACACCGGCTACCGGCGGGCCGTGTCCGCGACCGACTGGTGGTTCGTCGCGCACCCGCGCCGGATCCCGCCGGTCATCCAGACCGTCGTCGAGGGCACGGGCACCGTCGACGTCGCGGCGCTCACCGCCGCCGTGGCGGCCGCCGGTGCCGCGAACCCCGGCAGCCGGCTGCGGCGGCAGGGACAGTGGTGGGTCGACTCCGGCCGCGCGCCAGGTGTACGGGTGATCGACGGTGGCACCGGCCCGATCGCCGGCGTCGCCGCCCTGCACGACCCGCTGCCGACGCCGGACGGCGCCTGGTGCGAGGTGCTGTGGTGCCCCGGCGACCGCCCGGCGCTGGTGTTCCGCGCCTCCCACGCCGTGATGGACGGCCGGGGCAAGGCGATGTGGATCGCCGACGTGTTCCGGGCCCTGCGCGGCGAGCCACTCGCGGGCGCCACCGGCACGGTCACCGACGGCGACGTCTTCGACCGGCTCGGCATCACCAACGCCGAGAGCAAGCCGGACGTGTGGTTCCCGTCGCCGCTCGGGCGGCCGGGCCGCGGCCGGCGCACCGTGTGGGCCAGGCGGACCGTCGACGGCTACCACCCGGCGCTGACGGCGAAGGTCGCGGCCGCGCTGCGGGACGCCTACGGCCTGGACACCGCGCGCTTCGCGGTCGCCTTCGACCTGCGCCGGCACGCGCCGGAGACCCGCACCACCGGCAACCTGCTGCAGACCGAGCTGTTCGACCTCGCGGCCGGTGAGCCGTGGGAGGCGCTGCACGAGCGGCTCCTCGCCGCGATGGCGCAGCGCCGCGAAGTCACCTGGCGGCTGGACCCCAACCTGCTGAAGATGCCCGTCCCGGCGCTGCGGACCCTGATCCGGTTCATGGAGTCCGGCCGCAAGGACCGGCACGCGTCCGCGACCGTGCTGTCGCACCTGGGCCGCGCCGACCTCGCCGAGCACTCCACCGCGACGTTCGAGGCGCGGACCACGTACCTGCTGCCGCTGCTCGCCGCGGTCAGCGCGCCGGAGGTCAACACCGTCGAGTGCGGCGGCCGCACCGAGCTGACCCTCACCTGGCGGGACGGCCCGGGCGTCAAGGAACGCATGGAGGCGGTCCTGGACACCGTCGCCGCGACGCTGGCACCACCCGCGCCGCGCCCCGCCGTCGTGGACGCCGCGCCCGGTTGGACCGTGGTCGACCGGTTCGCCGAGGTGGTCGCCGCGCATCCGGACGCCGTGGCGCTGCGCTGGCCCGGCGGCTCGATGACGTTCGCCGAGCTCGACGCCCGTTCCGACGTCGTCGCGGCCCGGCTGGCGGCCGATGGCGTCGGCCGCGGGGCGGTCGTCGGGCTCCTCGCCGACCGTTCCATGTGGACGATCGCCGGACTGTGGGGCGTGCTGAAGGCCGGCGCGGCGTACCTGCCGCTGGACGCCGGGCACCCCGACGCCCGCATCGCCGCGCTCCTGGCCGACGCGGGCGCGGCCGTGTGCCTGGTGCGCACGGCGGACGCGGCCCGGACCCCGGCCGGCTGCACCACCGTCGTCCTCGACGACCTGCCCGCGGACGGTGCCGACCCGGTCGCGGCGAAACCGTCCGGCGGCGACCTGGCGTACGTGATCTACACGTCCGGCTCGACCGGCGCGCCGAAGGGCGTCGAGATCGAGCACCGCGCCCTCGCCAACTACGCCGACTGGGCCGGCCGGGTGTTCGCCGTCGACCGGGACACGCACTTCGCGCTCTTCACCTCGCCGGCCTTCGACCTGCCGAACACGGCGCTGTTCCTGTCGACGCTCGCCGGCGGCACCCTCGTGCTGGTCCCCGGCGAGCCCAGCCACGTGACCCTGCGGCACCTGCTGGAGGAGTCCGGGGCCAACGCGCTGAAGCTCACCCCGTCGCACCTGGACCTCATCGGCCGGCTCGACGTCGCCCCCGCCGGCTTCCGCCTGCTGGTCGTCGGCGGCGAGCCGCTGCGCCCGGCCGTCGCCGCCCGCGCCAAGGCCCAGTTCGGGTCCGGGACCCGCCTGTTCAACCACTACGGGCCGACCGAGGCCACCGTCGGCTGCGTCGTGCACGCCCACCACGCCGGGCGCTACGACACCGCCACGGTGCCGATCGGCCGGCCCGCCGCGAACTGCGCCGTCCACGTCCTGGACGCCGACCGGCGCCCGGTCGCCGAGGGCGGGACCGGCGAGCTGCACATCGGCGGCGCCCAGCTGGCCCGTGGCTACCGGGGGCGGCCCGACCTCACCCGCGAACGGTTCGTGCACCTCGCCGACGGCACCCGCGTCTACCGCACCGGCGACCTCGCCCGGGTCCTGCCCAGCGGCGAGATCGAGTGCCTCGGCCGGGCCGACGACCAGGTGAAGATCGCCGGCCACCGGGTCGAGCCCGCCGAGGTCGCCGCGGCCCTGGAGGCGCACCCCGAGGTGCAGCGCGCGGTCGTCGTGGCCCGCCCCGCACCCACCGGCACCGGCAAGGTCCTGTGCGCCTACGTCGCCGCATACCCGGGCACCGACCTGGAGGCGCTGCGGGCCTTCCTGGCCGGGTCGTTGCCGCGGTACCTGCTGCCGGCCTCCCTGCACCGGGTCGACGCGTTCCCGCAGACCCCCAACGGCAAGATCGACCTGTCGGCGCTGCCGGCGCCGTTCGCCGGTGCCGCGACCGTGGACGAGGACGCCGACGACGTCCGCGACGCCGTGGCGAAGGTGTGGGCGAAGGTCCTGGACGTCGACCCCGGCCGGATCGACGGCGGCACCGACTTCCACCAGCTCGGCGGCGACTCGGTGCTGCTGCTGGCCATGCTCGCCGGGGTCTGCGACGAGGTCGTCGGCGCCGCCGGGGAGGCCGCGTTCATGGCCGAGCTCGGCCGCATCATCCGCCGGCCGACCCTCGACGGGGTCAGCGCCGTTGCCCGCGAAACGCTGCAAACCACAGATGAGGGGGCGCCGTGAGGCCGCTCGGAGAAAGCCCGGCCATCGAGGTGCGCGGGCTGCGCAAGCTGTACGGCGAAACGGTCGCGCTGCACGACATCGACTTCGAGGTCCACCGCGGCGAGATCTTCGCTGTCCTCGGACCCAACGGCGCCGGCAAGACCACCACCGTGGAGATCCTGGAAGGGTTCCGCCCGCGCGACGGCGGCACCGTCGAGGTCCTCGGCCAGGACCCGTTCCGGGCCGGCGAGGAGTGGCGGGCCCGCATCGGCGTGGTCCTGCAGACCACCGGCGAGTTCGAGGACCTCAACGTCGGGGAGGTGGTGCGGCACTTCGCCCGCTACTACCCCGACGCGCAGGACCCCGACGAGCTCATCGACCGGGTCGGGCTGACCGAGAAGCGCGACGCCCGCGCCTCCAAGCTCTCCGGCGGCCAGCAGCGCCGCCTCGACGTCGCGCTCGGCATCATCGGCCGGCCCGAGGTGCTGTTCCTCGACGAGCCGACGACCGGCTTCGACCCGCAGAGCCGGCGCGACTTCTGGCAGCTGATCCGCGACCTGGCCGCCGGCGGCACCACGATCGTGCTGACCACGCACTACCTGGAGGAGGCCGAGCAGCTCGCCGACCGGGTCGCGGTCATCGCCGGCGGCCGCATCGTCGACATCGGCGTGCCGCAGACCCTCGGCGGCCGCGACACCGAGGCCACCGTCGTGTCGTGGATGGGCCCCGACGGGCCCGAGACCGTGCACACCACCACGCCCACGAAGTTCGCCGCGGACCTGCACGCCAGGCTCGGCGGGGAGGCGCCCGGGCTCACCGTGCACCGGCCCAGCCTCGAGGACGTCTACCTGCAGATGATCGGCGCCGCCGGTACCGCGGCCGCCGCTGGCACCACTGTCGTGACCACGGAGGACCGATGACCGCCCTGACCGTCGCACCGGCCCGGCGCCTGCCCCGCGCCCGGCTGCGACGCATCGTCTCGCTCGGCCTCTACCGCGGCCAGCTGGAGCTGCTGCAGTTCTTCCGCGGCACCGAGACCGTGGTGTTCTCCCTGCTGTTCCCGGTCTTCGCGCTGGTCATCTTCAGCTCGATGTTCGACGGCGAGATCGCCCCCGGCGTCACCTACAGCGACTACCTGGTGCCCGGCATCATCGCGACGGGTCTCATGGTCACCGGCTTCCAGACCCTGGCCATCTCGATCGCGATCGAGCGGGACCGCGGCGGGCTGAAGCGGATCGCGGCCACCCCGATGCCCCGCTCGGCGTACTTCATCGGCAAGGTCATCATGGTGCTCGTCACCAGCGTCGTGGAGACCGCGGTGCTGATCGCGGTGTCGGTGCTGCTGTACGGCACGCACCTGCCCGGCACCGCCGACGCGTGGTTCACCTTCGGCTGGGTCAGCATCCTCGGCGTCACCGCCTGCGCCCTGTGCGGCATCGCGCTGTCGTCGCTGCCCCGCAACAGCCGCTCCGCGCCCGCGGTCGTCGCGCCGTTCGCGTTCGTGCTGCAGTTCATCTCCGGCGCCGCGCTCGTCTTCACCGACCTGCCGGCGTGGCTGCAGTGGGTCGCGTCGGTCTTCCCGCTCAAGTGGATGTGCCAGGGCCTGCGCTCGGTGTTCCTGCCCGACAGCTACGCCGCCCACGAGGCCGCGCACAGCTGGCAGCTCGGCTGGGTCGCGGTGTCCCTCGGCGGCTGGGTCGTCCTCGGCACGATCCTGTGCCTGGTCACGTTCCGGTGGACGAAGACCCGGGACGGTGGCTGATGGCGCACATCGCCTTCTTCACCCCGCCGTCGGCGGGCCACCTCAACCCGACCCTCGGCCTCGCCGCCGAGCTGCTGCGCCGCGGCCACCGCGTCACCTACGCCACCACCGCCGAATACGCGGCCCGCGCCGGCGAGGTCAGCTCCGACGTCGTCGAATACGAGGAGCGTTTCGCCGGCGACTTCCGCTCCTTCCAGTTCTCCGGCCGCAGTCTCGTCGACGCCATGGCCGCCAGCCTCGCCGAGACGGAGGCGCTGCTGCCGGTGCTGCGCGACGCGTTCCCGCACCCGCCCGACGCCGTCGTCTACGACAACGCCGCCTGGTGGGGCCGGCTGCTCGCCGCCGAGTGGAAGACCCCGGCCGTGCAGGTCTCGCCGATGCTCGTCTCCAACGACCACTGGTCGATGAGCGAGCGGTACACCAAACTCAGCGCCCTGCAGCCGAGGCTGTGGCTGTTCCTGGCCCGCCTCGGCGGCTTCCTGCGCAAGCTCGGCACCGACGTCACCCCGAAGCAGCTGCTGACCGGCGACGGCGCGCCCCGGCGGGTGGTGTTCATCCCGCGGGAGTTCCAGTTCCGCGGCGAGACGTTCGACGACACCTACCGGTTCGTCGGGCCCTGCCTGTTCGAGCGCAGGTTCCTCGGCACCTGGGAGCGCGCCGACGACCGCCGGCCGCTGATCCTCGTCACCCTCGGCACCATCTACAACCAGAACCCGCAGTTCTTCCGCACCTGCATGGACGCGTGCGCGGACCTCGGTGGGCACGTCGTCATCGCCGTCGGCGACGGCGTCGACCTCGACGCGCTGGGCACCCCACCGCCCAATGTGGAGCTGCGGCGGTTCGTCGCCCAGCTGCACGTGCTGGAGCACGCCGACCTGTTCATCACCCACGCCGGGATGGGCAGCACCATGGAGGCGCTGTACCACGGCGTGCCGATGCTCGCCGTGCCGCAGATGGCCGAGGAGCGGGCGAACGCCGACCGGATCGCCGAGGTCGGCGCAGGCCGGGTCCTCGCCACCGACGGGCTCACCGCGCCGGCGCTGCGCGCCGAGATCGAGCGGATGCTCGCCGACACCGCGATCCGGCGCCGGGCACTGGAGCTGCGCGACGCCACCCGGGCCGCCGGCGGTGCCGTCGCGGCCGCCGACTGCGTCGAGGCCTCGCTGCAGCCGGCCACGGCTATCCACTGAACCCCCGAGAGGACTGGGCCACCATGACCGCAGCACCGCCGGAGCCGCAGCGCGTGGCGCTGCCGGACGACGGCCGCCTCGTCGCCGTCACCAACCCGCAGGACGTCCTGGTCTGGCCCAGCCTGAGCGAGGACTCGCCCTACGCCGACGGCGTCGCCGGCCTCGGCGCCGGCGACGTCGTGATCGACGTCGGCGCGCACATCGGGCTCACCGCCCTGTACTTCACCGACAAGGTCCCCGGCGTGCGGGTCCTCGCCTTCGAGCCGGCCCGCCGCACCAACGCGTGCCTGGCCGACAACGCCGCCCGGCTGATGCCCGGCGTCCGCGTCTTCGACGTGGCGCTCGGCGCCGAGCCGGGCACCGCCGAGCTGACGTTCCTGCCCAACCACACGATGATGGCGACGATCGTCAGCGACGACGCCGACGACGACCGCAACATGACCGCGGTGCTGCGCAACTTCGGCGTCGACGGCGAGGCGAGCGAGCAGTTCTGGCGGGAGTTCCGCGAGGGCGCCGAACGGTACGAGGTCCGCGTCAGCACCCTCGCCGAGGTCCTGGACGAGGCGGGCATCACCGAGGTCGGCCTGCTCAAGATCGACGTCGAGCGCGGGGAGCTGCCGGTGCTGCGCGGGCTGCGCGCCGAGCAGTGGGCCGGGGTCCGCCGGGTCGTCGCCGAGGTGCACGCCGTCGACGGCAACCTCGACGCCGTCGTGGAGCTGCTGCACGCGCAGGGCTTCAGCACCAAGGTGTTCCAGGAGGACGTCTTCGTCGGGGGCAGCGTCCACATCGTCTCCGCGGCGAGGCCGGGCGCATGACGGTCCGGTTCGGCATCCTGGGCTGCTCGTCGGTCGCCCGGCGGCGCAGCATCCCGGCCCTCGTCGCACACCCCGGCGCCACCCTCACCGCGGTCGCCAGCCGCGACCCGGAGAAGGCTAAGGCGTTCGCCGCCGAGTTCGGCTGCGACGCCACCGGCTACGACGAACTGCTGGCCCGCGACGACGTCGACGCGGTCTACCTGCCGCTGCCCACCGCGCTGCACGTGCCGTGGGGCCTGAAGGTCCTCGCCGCCGGCAAGCACCTGCTGCTGGAGAAGCCGTCGGCGACGTCCGCCGACGGTGCCCGCCAGCTCGTCCGCGCCGCCACCGAACGCGACCTGGTGCTGCGGGAGAACTTCACGTTCCCGCACCACGCCCAGCACGCCACGGTCGCGCGCCTGCTCGCCGAGGGCCGGCTCGGGCAGCTGCGGTCCTTCAGCGGCGCGTTCTGCTTCCCGCCGCTGCCCGCCACCGACATCCGCTACGACGCCGGCCTCGGCGGCGGCAGCCTCCTGGACGCCGGGGTCTACCCGATCCGCGCCGCGCAGCTGCTGCTCGGCGACGACCTGACGGTGGCCGGCAGCAGCCTGCGCGTCGACGGCCGCACCGGCGTCGACGTGGCCGGGCACGCGCTGCTGGTCTCCGCCGCCGGGGTCCTCGCCGACGTCAAGTTCGGCTTCGAGCACACCTACGGCGCCTCGTACACCCTGTGGGGCAGCGCCGCCAGGCTCACCGTGGACAAGGCGTTCACGCCCGTGGCGACCTGGCAGCCGGTGCTGCGCATCGAGGAGCAGGACCACAGCGAGGAGCTCGTCCTGCCCGCCGGCGACCAGTGGTCCGCCGCGATCGCCTCGTTCACCGCGGCCGTCACCGCCGGCCACGGCGCCGGCCACCCGGCCGAGGCGGCCGGGCTGCGGTCCATGGTGCGCACCATGGAACTGGTCGAGGACGTCATCCGCACCGCGAAACGCGTTGCGGCTTAAGGGTTCTCCTAGAGATCGTCGTCGGCGCCGCTGCGACCTGTGACGGCGCACCATACTTCGTCTGCAGAAGTCGACGCCGCCGCACGGACGTGCCGCAGCGGCGGCCGGGACGCGACTGGTGTCGCTCGCCGGCGCGGCGAAAGGGAGGCTGACTTGCCGTCCACCGATCAGAGCCCCACGTTCCGCCGGGCGGTGTCGCCCGTCGAATGGTGGATCGCGGCGCACCCGCGCGGCACCGTGCCGGTGCTGCAGGTCGCGGTCGAGGGCACCGGTGCGCTCGACCCCGGCCGGCTCGCCGAGGCGGTCGCCGCCGCGTCGGACGCCTGCCCCGGCACCCGCCTGGCCCGCAAGGGCCGCGAGTGGGTCGACACCGGCCGGCCGCCCGCGGTCCGCACCGCGAAGGCCGGCGGGGTGCCCGTACACCGGCTGCCGGAGGTGCAGGAGCCGCTGCTGCACCGCGGCGGCCCCACCTGCGAGGTGCTGCACGTCGAGGGCCCCACGCCGGCGGTCGTCTTCCGCGCCTCCCACGCCGTCATGGACGCCGGCGGGGTGCTGCTGTGGGCGGGCGACGTGTTCCGGGCCCTGCGCGGCGAGCCGCTCGTCGGCGCCACCGACACCGTCACCGAGTCCGACCTGCTGCCGCCGCTGACGCAGAAGCCGACCCCGCCGGGGCTGCAGTACCCGGCGCTGCTCGGCGGGCGCGCCCCCGGCAAGGAACGCCGCACCCTGTGGCTGCGCCGCAGCGTCGACGGCTACCACCCCGGGCTCATCGCCCGCCTGGCCACCACGATCGCCCCGCTGTGCGGCGACGGCGACGCCCAGTTCGCGGTGCCGGTGAACCTGCGCCGGTACGCCCCGCAGACCCGCTCCACCGCCAGCCTCTCCCACAGCCTGCCCTTCACCGTGCCGGCCGGGCAGGACTGGGAGGCGACCCACGAACGCCTCCTCACGATGCTCGCCGAGGAGCGCGACGCGCAGGCCCGCCTCGACCCGGCGGTGCTGAAGATCCCGCAGCCGGTCCTGCGGCTCATCAACGGCGCGCTGGAGAGCAAGGCCACCAAGCAGAACCGGTACCCGTCGCACGCGTCCCTCGCCCACCTCGGCCGGGTCGACGTGGAGGAGTTCAGCACCGCCTCGTTCGCCGCGACCGCACTGTACTCGCTGTCCAGCAGCCCCGCCGGCGGCCCCGTCGAGCTCGACGTCGTCGAGTGCGCCGGGCACACCGAGATCACGCTCAGCTGGCACGACGGCCCCGGCATCGAGGAGAAGGCGACCGCGCTGCTGGACCGGATCGAGGAAGCCCTGTCCCCGGCGGCGCTGCGGACACCGCCGACCGCCGGGCTGCCTGCGTTCGCCGCGCCTTCGACGCCAGGCACCGTGCTGCCGGCGTTCGCCGCGCAGTGCGCCGCCACCCCCGACGCGCTCGCCGTCAGCGGCCCTGACGGCGACCTCACCTACGCCGAGCTTGACCGGCGCTCCCGCGTCGTCGCCGCCGCCCTGCGCGACCTCGGCATCGGCCGGGAGGACGTGGTCGGGGTGCTCGCCGACCGCACCGCCGCCGCCGTCGCCGCGATCTGGGGCGTCGTGCGGTCCGGCGCCGCGTACCTGCCCCTCGATGTGCAGCACCCCGACGCCCGCCTCAACGACATCCTCACCGACGCGGGCGCGCCGGTCTGCCTCGTGCAGCGCCCACACGACGCCCGGACCGTCGTCCCGGCCGGTTGCCGCACGGTGCTGCTCGACGAGCTGACCGGCGAGCCGCCGGCCGGCTGGACCGAGCCCGCCACCGAGCCCGGCGACCTCGCCTACGTCATCTACACGTCCGGCTCGACCGGCCGGCCCAAGGGCGTCGAGATCGAGCACGGATCGCTCGCCAACTACGTCGCCTGGGCGACCCGCTCGCTCGGGGTCGACGCGTCGACCCGGATGCCGCTGCTCACCTCGTTCGCCTTCGACGTCTCGTGTACGTCGCTGTTCCTGCCGCTGCTGGCGGGTGGGTCCGTGCTGCTCCCGCACGGCGAGCTCAACCACGCGACGCTGCGCTCGCTGCTCACCGACGGCGCGCCGACGGTGCTGACGATGACGCCGTCGCTGCTGGAGCTCATCGGCGAGCTCGACGTGCGTCCCGGCACCGTGCGGGTCGTCGCCGCCGCCGGCGAGGTCCTGCGCCGCAGCGTCGCCCTGCGGGCCCTCGACATGTTCGGACCCGAATGCCGGGTGATGAACCTGTACGGCCCGACCGAGGCCACCATCGAGTGCCTCGCCCACACCTTCGACCCCGCCACCGACACCGCGGCCGGGGTGCCGATCGGGCTGCCGCCGGACAACTGCACCGCGCACGTCCTGGACGCCCAGCACCGCTTCGTCGCCCCCGGCGAGGCCGGCGAGCTGTACGTCGGCGGCGCGCAGCTGGCCCGCGGCTACCGCGGCCGGCCCGACCTGACCCGGACCCGGTTCGTGCGCCTCGCCGATGGCACCCGCGTCTACCGCACCGGCGACATCGTCCGGGTCACCGACGCCGGCGTGGTCGAGTTCCTCACCCGCGCCGACGACCAGGTCAAGGTCCTCGGCAACCGGATCGAGCCGGCCGAGATCGCGCAGACCCTCGAGGACCACCCGTCGGTCAGCCGGGCCGCGGTCCTCGCCCGCAGCCGCCCCGGCGGCGACCACAAGCTGCTGTGCGCCTACGTCGTCGGCACCGCGCCCGACCCGGCCGAGCTGCAGGCGTTCGTGGCCGAACGGCTGCCCCGCTACATGGTGCCCGCCACCGTGACCGTGGTCGAGGAGCTACCCCGGACCGTCAACGGCAAGATCGACGTGCGGGCCCTTCCGGACCCGTTCGCGGGCGCCGACGAGCCCCCGGCCGACCACTCCGACCGCGACGACGTCACCCGCGCCGTCGCCGCGATCTGGGCCGCGACGCTCGGCGCCGACCCCGACCGGCTCGCCGACGACACCGACTTCCACCAGTTCGGCGGCGACTCGCTGCTGATGCTGTCGATGGTCGCAGCCGTCTGCCGCGACATCGTCGGTGCCGACGCCGAGCCGCTGTTCATGGCCCGGCTCGGCGAGATCGTGCGGGAGCCGACGATCGCCCGGGTCGCCGCCATCGCCCGCGCCGCCCTCTCGCCGACCCCCACCGGAGTGTCGCAAGAACCGGCGACGCGGCCCGGCGCGGAGCTGCCGGCCGAGGCCGTCAGCGCCTGACGCCGGACCCCGACCGACCACCCAGCGCCGACCAATCACCATGTGCCGCCCGGCCGCCGGGCGTCCGCACGCTGTCATGAGGAGCCGAGCGAGATGGCGAACGAGGACAAGCTCCGCGACTACCTCAAGCGCGTGACAGCCGACCTGCGCCAGGCCAACCGGCGCATCCGCGAGTTCGAGGAGCGCGACCGGGAGCCGATCGCCGTCGTCGGCATCGGCTGCCGGTTCCCCGGCGGCGTCACCGGCCCCGACGCGCTGTGGGACCTCGTCGCCGGCGAGCGCGACGCCGTCGGCGGCGTGCCGCTCAACCGGGGCTGGGACTTCGAGCGCATCTACGACCCGGTCCCGGGCCGCCCCGGCCGCACGTACGCCCGTGACGGCGGGTTCCTGCACGACGCGGACGCGTTCGACGCCGGCTTCTTCGGCATCTCCCCGCGCGAGGCCCTCGCCATGGACCCGCAGCAGCGGCTGCTGCTGGAGACCACGTGGGAGGCCCTGGAGGACGCCGGCCTCGACCCGTCCCGCATCCGTGACACCGAGACCGGGGTGTTCGTCGGCGCCAGCCACCAGGGCTACGGCGCCGCCGCCGAGGGCGCCCCCGACGGCGTCGAGGGGCACCTGCTCACCGGCGGCGCCGCCGCGGTGCTGTCGGGGCGGCTCGCCTACACGTTCGGCACCCGCGGCCCCGCCGTCACCGTCGACACCATGTGCTCGTCGTCGCTCGTCGCGCTGCACCTCGCCGTCCGCTCGCTGCGGGCGGGGGAGTGCGGCATGGCCGTCGTCGGCGGCGCCACCGTCATGGCGGTCCCGCAGTCGTTCATCGAGTTCTCCCGCCAGCGGGGCCTGGCCCCCGACGGGCGCTGCAAGGCGTTCTCCGACGACGCCGACGGCACCGGCTGGGGCGAGGGCGTCGGCGTCCTGCTCCTCGAGCGGCTCTCCGACGCCGTCGAGCGCGGCCGCCGGGTCCTCGCCGTCGTACGCGGCTCCGCGGTCAACCAGGACGGCGCCTCCAACGGCCTTACGGCCCCGAACGGCCCGGCACAGCAGCGGGTCATCCGGGCCGCCCTCGCCGACGCCGGCCTGGAGGCGTCCGATGTGGACGCCGTCGAGGCGCACGGCACCGGCACCGCCCTCGGCGACCCGATCGAGGCCGAGGCGCTGCTCGCCACGTACGGGCAGGGCCGCGACCCGCGACGGCCGCTGTGGCTCGGCACCCTCAAGTCCAACCTCGGCCACACCCAGGCCGCCGCCGGGGTCGCCGGGGTCATCAAGGCCGTCCTCGCGATGCGGCACGGCGTCCTGCCCCGCACCCTGCACGTCAACGCCCCGTCGTCGAAGGTCGACTGGTCGGCGGGCGCCGTGCGGCTGCTGACCGCCGCGCAGCCGTGGCCCGCCGTCGACCGGCCCCGCCGCGCCGGCGTGTCGGCGTTCGGCGCCAGCGGCACCAACGCGCACGTCGTGCTGGAGCAGGCTCCCGCACCGGTGGACGCTCTGCCGTTGGTGCCGTCGATTCCGGTGCTGCCGTGGACCGTGTCGGCGCACACCGCCGAGGCGATGCCGGCGCAGGCGGCCGCGCTCGCCGAGCACCTCGCCGGCCGCCCCGACCTCGACGCCGCCGACGTCGCCCGGACCCGGGCCACCGCCCGGGCGCACCTGGAGCACCGGGCCGTCGTGCTCGGCGCCGATCGGGCCGCCCTGACCCGCGCCCTGGACGCCCTCGCCGCCGGCCTCCGCGATCCGGACGTCATCACCGGCACCGCCGACCTCGAGGCCGCCTCCGCGATGCTGTTCACCGGTCAGGGTGCGCAGTGGCCGGGGATGGGCCGCGGTCTCTACGAGGCGTTCCCGGTGTTCGCGGCGGCGTATGACGAGGTGTGCGCCCTCGTCGAGGTGGACGATTCGCGGCTGGATGAGACGCAGTGGACGCAGCCTGCGTTGTTCGCGGTTGAGGTCGCGGTGTACCGGTTGCTGGAGTCCTGGGGTCTGCGACCTGACTTCCTCCTCGGTCATTCGATCGGTGAGCTGGCGGCGGCGCACGTTGCGGGGGTCTGGTCCCTTGAGGACGCCTGCAAGGTGGTTGACGCCCGCGGTCGTCTGATGCAGGCGCTGCCATCCGGTGGCGCGATGGTGGCGATCCAGGCGTCTGAGGAGCAGGTCCGCGCGGCGCTGGTCGACGGTGTTTCGCTGGCCGCGGTCAACGGTCCCGACGCGGTCGTCATCTCCGGCGACGAGGAAGCCGTCTCAGCGGTGGCGGCGGGGTTCGCCAAGACGCGCCGGCTGAAGGTGAGTCACGCGTTCCACTCGGCGCGGATGGACGGGATGCTCGACGCGTTCCACGAGGTCCTGAACACGGTCACGTTCCACCCGCCGCAGATCCCGATCGCGACGACGTCGATCGGCGACGTTACCGACCCGTCGTATTGGGTGGATCAGGTCCGGGGGACCGTCCGGTTCGCTGACGCCTACGAAAGCTTGAAGGCGAAGGGTGTCACGAGGTTCCTGGAGGTCGGGCCCGACGGGGTGCTGTCGGCGCTGGTCGGTGGCATCCCCGCGATGCGCAAGGGGCGCGACGAGCCCGCCACCCTCATGGCCGCCGTCGCCGCCGCGTACGTCGCCGGCTGGTCCCCGGACTGGGCCGCGTTCCTCCCGGGCCGGCGGGTCGAGCTGCCCACCTACGCGTTCCAGCGGGACCGGTTCTGGCTCACCCAGACCCGCCGCGACTCCACAGTGGACGGCTGGCTCTACCGCGAGACCTGGAAGCGCCTCCCCGCGACCGGAGCGGCGCTCGACGGCACCTGGCTGCTCGTCACCCACACCGGCGACCAGGCGCTGCACGACACCCTGACCCGTGCCGGCGCCACCGTCCGGACGCTCACCGTCGTCGAGCACACCGACCGGGCGGCGATGACCGGTCTCCTCGCCGCCGCCGCGACCGGCCTCACCGGCGTCGTGTCGACCCTCGCCGCGTCCGCGACCCCGGCGCCCGGCCCGGCGCCCGTCACCGCCGGCGTCGCCGACACCCTCACCCTCGTGCAGGCCCTCGGCGACGCCGGCATCGGCGCGCCCCTGTGGTGCGTCACCGGCGGCGCGGTCAGCACCGGCCCCGGCGACCACGTCCGCGACCCCATGCAGGCCGCCGTCTGGGGCCTCGGCCGGGTCGCCGCCCTCGAACACCCCGACCGGTGGGGCGGCCTCATCGACGTCACCGGCGACCTGTCGCCGGTGCCCGGCCTCCTCGGTGGTTCTGAGGACCAGGTCGCGGTCCGCGACGGCGCCGTCCACGCGCGCAGGATCACCCGGGGCGCCGGCGGGGCACCGGCCGGCTGGCGGCCCCGCGGCGGCGCGCTCGTCACCGGCGGCACCACCGGCCTCGGCGCCCAGACCGCCCGCTGGCTCGCCGGGCACGGCGCCACCCACCTCGTCCTGCTCAGCCGCCGCGGCGACGCGGCGCCCGGCGCCGCCGCGCTGCGCGACGAGCTCACCGCCCTCGGCGCCGGGGTCACCGTCGCCGCCTGCGACGTCGCCGACCGGGACGCCCTAACCGCCGTCGTCGAGGCGGTCGAGGCCGAGCACGGCCCGATCCGCACCGTCGTGCACGCCGCCGGCGTCGGCGTCCTCGGCCGGCTCCGCGACACCACCGCCGCCGACCTGGCGGCCGCGACCGCGGCGAAGCTCGGCGGCGCCGCGAACCTCGACGCCGTCTTCGACCGCGACACCGTCGACCGGTTCGTCACGTACGCGTCCGTCGCCGGGGTCTGGGGCAGCGGCGACCACGGCGCCTACGCCGCCGCGAACGCCTACCTCGACGGGCTCGTCCAGGCCCGCCGCGCCCGCGGCCGGGCCGGCACGTCGATCGCGTGGGGCATCTGGAGCCCGGAAAGCGGCGGCATGGCCCGTGCCGACGTCCGCGCGTCGGCGAACTGGCACGGCATCGAGTTCATGGACCCCGCCGCCGCCCTCGACGCCCTGCACCATGTCCTGGACCGCGACCCCGGCACCGCCGTCGTCGCCGACGTCGACTGGGCCCAGTTCGCGCCGCTGTTCACCGCCGCACGGCACCGCCCGCTCATCGCCGACCTGCCCGAGGTCGCGTCGCTGCTCGCGCCGCCCGCCGCGCCCGCCCCCGGCGGGGTGGACGCCCGGCAGCTCGGGCTCGGCGCGCTGGAGGAGCTCGTCCGGGCCGGCGCCGCCGAAGCGCTCGGCCACCGGGGCATCGACGCGGTCAACGGCACCCGCTCGTTCCGGGACCTCGGCTTCGACTCCCTGACCGCCCTCGAACTGCGCGACTCCCTGGCCCGGTCCACGGGCCTGCGGCTGCCGACGACCGTCATCTTCGACTACCCCAACGTCGACGCCCTCGCCGCGCACCTGCACCGCGAGCTCGGCGGCGCGACCAGCGCCTTGCCGGCCGCCGCTGCCCAGGCCGCCGCCACCGACGAGCCGATCGCGATCGTCGGCATGAGCTGCCGGTTCGCGGGTGGCGTCGAGTCACCCGAGGACCTGTGGGCGCTGCTGAGCGACGGCGGCGACGCGATCGGCCCGATGCCCACCGACCGCGGCTGGGACGTCGACGGCCTGTTTGACCCGGACCCGGACCGGCCCGGCCGCAGCTACGTCCGCGACGGTGGCTTCCTGCGCGACGCCGTCCGCTTCGACCCGCAGCTGTTCGGGATCTCGCCGCGGGAGGCCGTCGCCATGGACCCGCAGCAGCGGCTGCTGCTCGAGGTCGCGTGGGAGGTGTTCGAGGCCGCCGGCATCGACCACACCACGCTGCGCGGCACCCCCACCGGGGTGTTCGTCGGCGCCGCCGGCGGCGACTACGGCAGCCGCCTGCAACAGGTCCCCGACGGCGCCGAGGGCCACCTCATCATCGGCACCGAGAGCAGCGTCGCGTCCGGCCGCATCGCCTACACGTTCGGGCTCGAAGGACCGGCCGTCACCGTCGACACCGCCTGCTCCTCGGGGATGGTCGCCACCCACCTGGCCGCCCAGGCGCTGCGCCGCGGCGAGTGCGACCTGGCCCTCGCCGGCGGGGTCGCCGTGATGTCGTCACCGGCGGCGTTCGTCGGGTTCAGCCGGCAGCGCGGCCTCGCCGCCGACGGCCGCTGCAAGGCGTTCTCCGACGACGCCGACGGCATGGGTCTCGCCGAGGGCGCCGGCATGCTCGTGCTGGAGCGGCTCAGCGACGCCCGGGCGCGCGGCCACCGCGTCCTGGCGGTCGTGCGTGGATCGGCCCTCAACCAGGACGGCGCCTCCAACGGCCTTACGGCCCCGAACGGCCCGGCGCAGCAGCGGGTGATCCGGGCGGCCCTGCGCGCCGCCGGCCTGGAGGCGTCCGATGTGGACGCGGTCGAGGCGCACGGCACCGGCACCGCCCTCGGCGACCCGATCGAGGCGCAGGCACTCCTCGCCACCTACGGCGCGGACCGGCAGACCCCGCTGTGGCTCGGGTCGCTGAAGTCCAACGTCGGGCACACCCAGGCCGCCGCCGGGATCGGCGGGATCATCAAGATGGTCCTCGCGATGCGGCACGGCACCCTGCCGCGGACCCTGCACGTGGGGCGGCCGTCGACGCACGTCGACTGGACCGCCGGCGCCGTGGAGCTGCTCGCCGAGGCCCGCGACTGGCCCGAGACCGGCCGCCCGCGCCGCGCCGGGGTGTCGTCGTTCGGGGTGTCCGGCACCAACGCCCACCTCATCCTGGAGGCCGCCGAGGAGCCGGAGGCCGCTCCCGTCCCGGCCGCCGGACCCGCCGCGGCCGCCGGACCCGCCGCGGTGCCGGTCCTGCTGTCCGCGCACAGCGACGAGGCGCTTCGCGCGCAGGCCGCCCGGCTCGCGGCGCACCTGGCGGCGACCGGCGACGACCTCGCCGACGCCGCCTGGACGCTGTTCAGCGCACGGGCCGCCCTGGCGCACCGCGCGGTCGTCGCCGGCAGCGACCGGGACGGCATCGTGCGGCAACTGGACGGGCTCGCCACCGGTACACCCGCCGCCGCCACCGTCACAGGGGTCATCCGGGCCGGCGGGAAGGTCGCGTTCGTGTTCCCCGGGCAGGGATCACAGTGGCTCGGCATGGGCGTGGAGCTCCTCGACGCCGAGCCCGTGTTCCGGGAGCAGATCGAGGCGTGCGAGGCGGCCCTCGCGCCGTCCGTCGACTGGTCCCTCACCGCGGTCCTGCGCGGCGACGCCGGCGCGCCCGGCCTGGACCGCGTCGACGTCGTGCAGCCGGTCCTGTGGGCCGTCATGGTGTCCCTGGCCGCGTGGTGGGAGTCCCGCGGCGTCACCCCCGACGTCGTCGTCGGCCACTCGCAGGGCGAGATCGCGGCGGCCTGCGTCGCCGGGATCCTCACCCTCGGCGACGCCGCCCGGGTCGTCGCGCTGCGCAGCCAGGCGCTGTCGGTCCTCGCCGGCCGCGGCGGCATGCTCTCCGTCGCGCTCCCGCCGGAGCAGGCGACCGACCGGCTCGCCCCGTGGGCGGACCGGCTCAGCGTCGCCGCCGTCAACGGTGCCGGCTCCGTCGTCGTCTCCGGCGACGTCGACGCGCTCGCCTCGCTCGCCGACGCGTGCGCCGCGGACGGGGTCCGGACCCGCCGGGTCGAGGTCGACTACGCCTCGCACTGCGCGCACGTCGAGGCGATCCACGACCGGCTCCTGGAGGTCCTCGCGCCCGTCGAGCCGCGGCCGGCGCGGGTCGAGTTCCACTCCACCGTCGGCGCCGACATCACCGGCATCGACGTCGGCGGCGCCGAGTACTGGTACCGCAACCTGCGCCACAGCGTCCAGTTCGCGCCGGCCGTGCGCACGCTCGCCGACGCCGGCGTCACCGTCTTCGTCGAGGTCAGCGCCCACCCGGTGGTGACACCCGGCATCCAGGAGACCGTCGACGCCGCCGGGGTCGACGCGGTGGTCACCGGCACGCTGCGCCGCGACGACGGCGGGCCGGTCCGGCTGCTCACCGCGCTGGGCACCCTGCACGCGCACGGCACCGCCGTGGACTGGACGACCGCGTTCGGCGCGGGGCGACGGATCGTCGACCTGCCCACGTATCCGTTCCAGCGGCAGCGGTACTGGCTGGACGCCCCACCGATCATGAGCGCCGGGGACGGTGTCGACGCCCGGTTCTGGCAGCTCGTCGAGCAGCAGGACCTTCAGGAACTGGCCGCGACCCTCGCGGTGGCGCCCGATGCCGTCGAAGGGCTCCTGCCGGCGCTGTCGCGCTGGCGGCGGGAACAGGCCGGCCGGGCGGCGCTGGACGGGTGGCGGTACCGCATCCGCTGGCAGCCCCTCACCGACCTGCCCACCACTCCGGCCGGGCGATGGCTGGTCGTGCTGCCCGCCGCCGACCGGGCCGGCGCCTGGACCGAGCACCTCGTCGCCCAGCTGCTCGCCGCCGAGGTGCGCGCGGACGTGCTGACGCTGCCCGCACAGGCGGACCGGGCGACGACCGCCGCGCACCTGCGCGCCGCCCTGGACGGCAACCCCGCCCCCGACCGGGTTCTGTCGCTGCTCGCCCTCGACGAGCACCCGTGCCGCGTCGGCACCGCGCTGCCGTCCGGGCTCACCGCGACCGTCGCGCTGCTGCAGGCGCTCGGGGACGTGGCGTGCCATGCTCCACTGTGGACGGTCACTCGGGGCGCCGTGCAGGTCGGCGCCGCCGACACCGTCACCGCACCGCTGCAGGCGATGACATGGGGCCTGGGCCGCATCGCCGCCCTCGAACACCCCGACCGCTGGGGCGGCCTCGTCGACCTGCCCGCTGAGGTCACCGCCGCGACAGTCGCCAGACTCGCATCGGTCGTCACGGGCCACGACGGCGAGGACCAGGTCGCCGTCCGCGGCGCCGCGACCTACGCCCGCCGCCTCGTGCGCGCGAGCGGCGGCTCCCCGGCGGCCGGCCGGTGGCGGCCCGACGGCACCGTGCTCGTCACCGGCGGGACCGGCGGGATCGGGGCGCACCTGGCCCGGTGGCTGGCCGCCGAGGGCGCCGGGCACCTGCTGCTCACCAGCCGGCGCGGACCGGACGCGCCCGGCGCCACCGAACTCGCCCAGCAGCTGCGGGACGCCGGCTGCGACGTCACCATCGCCGCCGTCGACGTCGCCGACCGCGCCGCCCTCGCCGGCCTCCTCGCGAGCATTCCCGAGGACCGGCCGCTGCGGGCGGTGTTCCACGCCGCCGCGATCCTCGACGACGGCGTCATCGACGGCATCACCGCCGAGCGGGCCGCCGCCGTCGCCGCGCCGAAGGCGGACGCCGCCCTGCACCTGGACGAGCTCACCCGCGAGCTGGACCTGACCGCTTTCGTGCTGTTCTCCTCGCTCGGCGGCACCCTCGGCGGCCCCGGGCAGGGCAGCTACGCCGCCGCCAACAGCCTCCTGGACGCCCTCGCGCAGCAGCGGCACGCCGCGGGACTGCCCGCCACCGCCGTCGCCTGGGGCGTCTGGGCCGGCGGCGGCCTCGCCGGCGGTGAGATCGGCGAGTCCGCCCGCCGCCAGGGCATGCTGCCGATGGACCCGGGCAAGGCGATCAGCGTCCTGCACCGCGCCCTCGACGACGGCGACACCTGCGTCGTCGTCGCCGACGTCGACTGGCCCAGGTACGCGCCCGCGTTCACCGCGTCCCGGCCCAGCCCGGCGCTGCGCGACCTGCCCGAGGCGGCACCGGCCGAGGACGGCGCCGGCGTCCCGCTCGGCCGCGAGCTCGCCGGGCTCCCCGCCGCCGAGCGGGAGGCGCGGCTGCTGCAGCTCGTGCGCCGGCACGCCGGCGCAGTCCTCGGTTTCCCCGACGACACCGCCGTCGACCCCGGCCGGGCGTTCCGCGACCTCGGCTTCGACTCCCTCACCGCCGTCGAGCTGCGCAACCGGCTCGGCGCCGCGACCGGGCTCCGGCTGCCGGTGACGCTCGTCTTCGACCACCCGACCGCGACGGCCCTCACCCGGCACCTGCTGGGGGAGCTCGTCGGCGGCGAGGCCCCGGCGCCCGAGACCGCCGTGCGGGCGGCTGACGGCGACGACCCGATCGCGATCGTCGCGATGACCTGCCGGCTGCCCGGCGGCGTCGCCGGCCCCGAGGACCTGTGGCGGGTCCTCATCGACGAGGTCGACGCCGTCGGCCCGTTCCCCACCGACCGCGGCTGGGACCTCGACGGGCTCTACGACCCGGACCCCGAGCGGTCGGGCACCTTCTACACCCGCGAAGGCGGCTTCCTGCACGACGCCGCCGCCTTCGACCCCGCGTTCTTCGGCATCTCCCCGCGCGAGGCCCTCGCCATGGACCCGCAGCAGCGGCTGCTGCTGGAGACGGCGTGGGAGGCGTTCGAACACGCCGGGATCGACCCCGCCGCCGCCCGTGGCAGCCGCACCGGCGTCTTCGTCGGCTCCAACTACCATGACTACGTCTGCCGGTTGCACGTCGCGCCCGAAGGCTTCGAGGGGCAGCTCGCCCTCGGCAGCGCCGGCAGCGTCGCGTCCGGCCGGATCGCGTACCTGTTCGGGCTCGAAGGACCGGCGCTGACCGTCGACACCGCCTGCTCGTCGTCGCTGGTCGCGCTGCACCTCGCCATGCAGGCGCTGCGCCGCGGCGACTGCACCCTCGCCCTCGCCGGCGGGGTCACGATCATCTCCTCGACCGACACGTTCGTCGAGTTCAGCCGGCAGCGCGCCCTGTCGCCCGACGGGCGGTGCAAGGCGTTCTCCGCGTCCGCGGACGGCGCCGGCTGGGCCGAGGGCGTCGGCCTGCTGCTGGTCGAGCGGCTCTCCGACGCGGTCGCCAACGGCCACCCGGTCCTGGCCGTCATCCGCGGCTCCGCCGTCAACCAGGACGGCGCTTCCAACGGTCTGACGGCTCCGAACGGTCCGGCGCAGCAGCGGGTCATCCGAGCCGCGCTCGCCGACGCCGGGCTGCGCCCCGCCGACGTCGATGTGGTGGAGGCGCACGGCACCGGCACGAGCCTCGGCGACCCGATCGAGGCGCAGGCCATCCTCGCCACCTACGGCCAGGACCGCGACGAGCCGCTCTGGCTCGGGTCGGTGAAGTCGAACCTCGGCCACACCCAGGCCGCGTCCGGCGTCGCCGGGCTGATGAAGATGGTCCTGGCCCTACGCCACGGGACGCTGCCGCGCACCCTGCACGTCGACGCGCCCTCCCCGCACATCGACTGGTCGTCCGGCGCCGTCGAGCTCGCCACCGAGGCGCGGCCGTGGCCGGCCACCGACCGGCCGCGCCGGGCGGGGGTGTCGTCGTTCGGCATCTCCGGCACCAACGCCCACGTGATCGTGGAGGAGCCGCCCGCGGTGCTCGCCGCGACGGGCTCGCGAGCCGCGTTGCCGGTGGTGCCGTGGCCGGTGTCGGCCCGGACCATGGACGCTCTCGACGGCCAGGTGTCGAGGCTGCGTGAGGTCACCGGGAATCCAATGGACGTTGGATTTTCTTTGGCGACCGGCAGGTCGATGTTCGAGCACCGGGCGGTGCTGCTCGGTGACGTGCAGGTCCGGGGGCGGGTCCGCGACGGCGGAAACGCGATGCTGTTCACCGGTCAGGGTGCGCAGTGGTCGGGGATGGGTCGCGGTCTCTACGAGGCGTTCCCGGTGTTCGCCGCGGCGTATGACGAGGTGTGCTCCCACATCGAGGGCCTGCGGGACGTCGAGGGCGCCGACCTGGATGAGACACAGTGGACGCAGCCTGCGCTGTTCGCGGTTGAGGTCGCGGTGTACCGGCTGCTGGAGTCCTGGGGGCTGCGCCCCGACCACCTCCTTGGTCATTCGATCGGTGAACTGGCGGCGGCCCACGTCGCCGGAGTCTGGTCCCTTGAGGACGCCTGCAAGGTGGTGTCGGCGCGGGGCCGGTTGATGCAGGCGCTGCCGCGTGGGGGTGCGATGGTGGCGATCCAGGCTTCGGAGGAGCAGGTCCGGGCGGCGTTGGTCGAGGGCGTTGAGCTGGCCGCCGTCAACGGCCCTGACGCGGTCGTCATCTCCGGCGACGAGGGCGCGGTCGAGGCGGTGGCCAACGGGTTCGCCAAGACGCGGCGGCTCAAGGTGAGTCACGCGTTCCACTCGGCACGCATGGACGGGATGCTCGACGCGTTCCGTGAGGTCCTGGCCACCGTGAAATTCAACGAGCCGGGGATTCCGATCGCGATCACGTCGACCGGCGACGTGACCGACCCGGAGTACTGGGTGGGCCAGGTCCGGGGGACGGTCCGGTTCGCGGAGGCCGCTTCCACGCTGGCCGCTAAGGGCGTAACCAGGTTCCTGGAGGTCGGCCCGGACGGGGTGCTGTCGGCGATGGTCGACGGGGTCCCCGCGATGCGCAAGCGCCGCGACGAGCCGCTGACGCTGATGACCGCCGTCGCGCAGATGCACGTCACCGGCTGGTCGCCGGACTGGACCCGGCTCCTCGCCGGGGGACGCCGCGTCGACCTGCCCACGTACGCGTTCCAGCGGCAGCGGTACTGGCTCGACGCCCCCGCCGACGCCGCGGACCCCGCCGACGCCGCGGACCCCGCCGACGCCGCGGACCCCGCCGCGCTCGGCCTCGGCACGGTCAGGCACCCGCTGCTCGGCGCCGGCGTCCCCCTCGCCGACACCGGCGGCCACCTCTTCACCAACCGGCTGTCGATCGCTGACCAGCCGTGGCTCGCCGACCACCGGGTCATGGACACCGTCCTGCTGCCCGGCACCGCCCTCGTCGAGCTCGCCCTGTCCGCCGGCGACGCCGTCGGCTGCGACCGGATCGAGGAGCTCACCCTCCAGGCGCCGCTGGTCCTGCCGGAGCCCGGCGCGCTGCAGCTGCAGGTGACCGTCGGCGCCGCTGACGGCTTCGGCACCCGCACGGTCCAGGTGCACTCCCGCGACGCCGGCGGCACCGACGACACGTGGACCGCGCACGCCACCGGCCGCCTCGCCGCCGCCCGCACCTGGGACGCCCCGGACTTCACGGCGTGGCCGCCCGGGGGCGCCGAACCCGTCGACATCGGCGGCCTCTACGACACCCTCGCCGACGCCGGGTTCGAATACGGGCCGGCGTTCCAGGCACTGCACCGGGTGTGGCGCCGCGACGGCGTCGTCTACGCCGAGGCCGCCCTCGCCGACCCCGAGCGCTCCGAGGCCGGCCGGTTCCTGCTGCACCCGGCGCTGCTCGACGCCGCCCTGCACACGCTGGCGTTCGCCGACGGCGTCGCCGGGCGCGGGGTGCTGCCGTTCTCGTTCGAGCGGGTGGCGCTCAGCGCCGTCGGGGCCACCGCCGTGCGGGTCCGGCTCACCGCCAGCGGCACCGACACCGTCGCCGTCGACCTCGCCGACCAGACCGGCCGGCCGTTCGCGGCGATCGGCGCGCTCGCGCTGCGCCCCGTCACCGCCAGCCAGGTGAAGGCGGCCCGCTCGCAGCACCACGACTCGCTGTTCCGGGTCGACATGGTCATGAACCCGGTCGTGCCGGCCCGCGACCACACCGGGCAGCGCTGGGCGGTCCTCGGGCTTAACCCGGTCAAGCTCGTCAAGGCGCTCGGCGCCACCGGCGCCGCCGT
Organism: Dactylosporangium sp. NPDC050588; assembly: GCF_040654975.1. Classification (NCBI taxonomy): domain Bacteria; kingdom Bacillati; phylum Actinomycetota; class Actinomycetes; order Micromonosporales; family Micromonosporaceae; genus Dactylosporangium; species Dactylosporangium sp. NPDC050588. Next base: position 35,974 of record NZ_JBFAJA010000105.1, read on the forward strand.
CGAGACCTACCCGGACCTCGACGCGCTCCGCGACGCCGTGGCCGCCGGCGCGCCGGTCCCCGACCGGGCCATCGTCTCCTGCGCGGACCGGCCCGAGGGCGCCGACATGGCCGCGCGGGCCCGCAACGCCACCTACTGGGCGCTCGACCTCGTCCAAGGGTGGCTCGCCGACGAACGCCTCACCGGGTCCCGGCTGGTGTTCGTCACCCACAGCACCGGCGGCGACACCGTCGACGACCTCGCCTGGGCGCCGGTGTGGGGCCTGGTCCGGTCGGCGCTGACCGAGAACCCGGACCGGTTCGTCCTGCTCGACCTCGACGACCGCGACGTCTCCTACGCCGCGCTGCCGGCCGCCCTCACCTGCGGCGAAGGCAACGTCGCCGTCCGCGTCGGCGGCGTCCATGTGCCGCGGCTCGCCCGGGTCGCCGCCACCCCCGGCGTGACCCCGTCGGCGACGTGGGACCCGAAGGGCACCGTCCTGATCACCGGCGGCACCGGTGACCTCGGTGGTCTCATCGCCCGGCACCTCGCCGCCGAGCACGGCGTCCGGCATCTGCTGCTCACCAGCCGCCGCGGCCCCGCCGCCGAGGGTGCCGCCGAGCTGCGGCAGGCGCTGCTCGACCTCGGCGCCGAGGTGACGATCGCCGAGTGCGACGTCGCCGACCGGGACGCCCTCGCCGCGGTGCTCGCCGCGATCCCCGCGGACCGGCCCCTCACCGGTGTCGTGCACACCGCCGGGGTCGTCGACGACGGGGTCGTGTCCGCGCTGACCCGCGAGCAGGTCGACACCGTCCTGCGGCCGAAGGTCGACGCCGCCCTCAACCTCGACGAGCTCACCCGCGGGCTGCCGCTGTCGGCGTTCGTGCTGTTCTCCTCGATGGCCGGCACGTTCGGCGGCACCGGCCAGGCCAACTACGCGGCCGCGAACACGTTCCTGGACGCCCTCGCGCACCAGCGCCGAGCCGCCGGCCTCCCGGCGCTGTCGCTCGCCTGGGGCCTGTGGGAGCAGGGCAACGGCATGACCGCCAAGCTCGACGGCGGCGACCTGCGGCGGATGGCCCGCGGCGGGCTCGCCCCGCTGTCGCACGCCGAGGGGCTCGCCCTGTTCGACGTCGCCTGCGTCGTCGACGAGGCCGTGCTCATCCCGGCCCGTCTCGTCGTCGACGCGATCCGGGCGGCCGCCGGGACCGAGGCGGTGCCGGCCATCATGCGCGGCCTCGTCGGCCGCCCCGCCCGGCAGGCCGTCACCACCGGACCGGCCGCCGCCGAGGCGGAGACCCTCGCCGCCCGGCTCGCCCGGCTGAGCAGCGCCGAACGGCAGCGCACCCTCCTGGACCTGGTCCGGGCCGAGGCCGCGGTCGTCCTCGGGTACCCCGGGCCGGACGCGGTCGAGCCGGACCGCGGGTTCCTCGAGCTCGGCTTCGACTCCCTCACCGCCCTCGAACTGCGCAACCGGCTCGCCGCCGCCACCGGGCTGCGGCTGCCGGCGACGCTGCTGTTCGACTACCCGTCGCCGGACGCGATGGCCGGGCACGTCCTCGGCCAGCTCGTCCAGGACGACGCCGACGCGCCGTTCGCCGTCCTCGACGACCTCGAGGCCGCGGTCGACGCGATCGACGACGACACCCGGGACCGGCTCACGGACCGGCTGCAGCTGCTGCTCACGAAGCTCACCGACCGCGGGGCCGGCTCCGGGGCGGGCGTCGCCGAACGCCTCGACTCGGCCAGCGACGACGACATCTTCGCGTTCATCGACAACGACCTCGGTCTGTCGTAGCGACGCCCACCGCTTTCAGAAAGGTCCGGTCACCGATGAACGAAGACAAGCTGCGCGAGTACCTGAAGCGCGTGACGGTTGATCTGCACCGGACCAGGGAGCGGCTCAAGGAGGTCGAGGACCGGGCGCAGGAGCCCGTCGCGATCGTCGCGATGAGCTGCCGGTACCCCGGCGGCGTCCAGACACCCGAGGACCTGTGGCGGCTCGTCGCCGACGGCCGCGACGCCATCGGGCCGTTCCCCGGCAACCGCGGCTGGGACCTGGACAACCTGTTCCACCCCGACCCGGACCACCGCGGCACGTCGTACGGCAGCGAAGGAGGCTTCCTCTACGACGCCGACGAGTTCGACCCCGCCCCGTTCGGCGTCTCACCCCGAGAAGCGCTCGGCATGGACCCGCAGCAGCGGCTGCTGCTGGAGACGGCGTGGGAGGCCTTCGAACGCGCCGGCCTGGACGCGGCCACGCTGCGCGGCAGCCGCACCGGCGTGTTCGTCGGCGTCATGTACAACGACTACGGCGCCCGCCTCCGCGAGATCCCCGAAGGCATGGAAGGCTACGTCGGCAACGGCAGCTCACCCAGCATCGCCTCCGGCCGCATCGCCTACACGTTCGGCCTCGAAGGACCCGCGGTCACCGTCGACACCGCCTGCTCGTCGTCGCTGGTCGCGCTGCACCTGGCGGCGACGGCGCTGCGCCGCGGCGAATGCGGCCTCGCCCTCGCCGGCGGTGTGACCGTCATGTCGACCCCGAACACGTTCATCGGCTTCAGCCGGCAGCGCGGCCTGGCCGCCGACGGCCGCTGCAAGTCGTTCTCCGACGACGCCGACGGCACCGGCTGGGGCGAGGGCGCCGGCCTGCTGCTCCTGGAGCGGCTCAGCGACGCCGTCGCCAACGGCCACCCGGTCCTCGCGGTCCTCAGAGGCTCCGCCGTCAACCAGGACGGCGCGTCCAGCGGCCTCACCGCCCCGAACGGCCCCTCGCAGCAGCGCGTCATCAAGGCCGCCCTGGCGAGTGCCGGCCTCGCCCCCGCCGACGTCGACGTCGTGGAGGCGCACGGCACCGGCACGAGCCTCGGCGACCCGATCGAGGCGCAGGCGCTGCTGGCGACCTACGGGCAGGGTCGCGACGAGCCGCTGTGGCTCGGGTCGGTGAAGTCGAACCTCGGCCACACCCAGGCGGCGTCCGGCGTCGCCGGCGTCATCAAGATGGTCCTCGCCATGCGGCACGAGCGGCTGCCGCGGACCCTGCACGCCACCACCCCGTCGTCGCATGTGGACTGGTCCGCGGGCGCGGTCCGGCTGCTGACCGAGGCACAGCCGTGGCCGTCCACCGGCCGCCCGCGCCGGGCGGGGGTGTCGTCGTTCGGAGTGTCCGGCACCAACGCCCACGTCGTCATCGAGGAGCCGCCGGCCGCGGCCACCCCGTCGGGGGAGAGGGTCGCACCGCCGGTCGTCCCGTGGCTGCTGTCCGGCCGTACCGCGGCGACGGTGCCCGCGCAGGCCCGCCGGCTCGCCGCCGCCCTGGACGCGGCGCCCGGCCTCGAACCGGCCGACGTCGCGTTCACCCTGGCGACGGCGCGGACCACGACGGAGCACCGGGCGGTCGTGCTCGGCGCCGACCGGTCCTCGCTGCGGGCGGCACTCGACGACCTCACGGTCACGGGTGTCGTGACGCCCGGCCGCTCCGCGATGCTGTTCACCGGCCAGGGCGCGCAGTGGTCGGGGATGGGTCGCGGCCTGTACCAGGCGTTCCCGGTCTTCGCTGCGGCGTATGACGAGGTGTGCTCCCACATCGAGGGCCTGCGGGACGTCGAGGGCGCCGACCTGGATGAGACACAGTGGACGCAGCCTGCGCTGTTCGCGGTTGAGGTCGCGGTGTACCGGCTGCTGGAGTCCTGGGGTCTGCGCCCCGATTACCTCCTCGGTCACTCGATCGGTGAGCTGGCCGCTGCGCATGTTGCGGGGGTCTGGTCCCTGGAGGACGCCTGCAAGGTGGTGGAGGCTCGCGGCCGTCTCATGCAGGCGCTGCCGGCCGGTGGTGCGATGGTGGCGATCCAGGCTTCGGAGGAGCAGGTTCGGGCGGCGTTGGTCGACGGTGTTTCGCTGGCCGCCGTCAACGGCCCGGACGCCGTGGTCGTGTCCGGTGACGAGGAAGCGGTCGAAGCGGTCGCCGCGGGGTTCGCCAAGACGCGCCGGCTCAAGGTGAGTCACGCGTTCCACTCGGCACGCATGGACGGGATGCTCGACGCGTTCCGTGAGGTCCTGGCGACCGTGAAATTCAACGAGCCGGGGATTCCGATCGCGATCACGTCGACCGGTGATGTCACTGACCCGGAGTATTGGGTGGGTCAGGTTCGGGGGACGGTCCGGTTCTCCGACGCCGCTTCCAGGTTGACCGCGAAGGGCGTGACCAGGTTCCTGGAGGTCGGTCCGGACGGGGTGCTGTCGGCGATGGTCGACGGGGTCCCCGCGATGCGCAAGGGCCGCGACGAGCCGCTGACGCTGATGACCGCCGTCGCGCAGATGCACGTCACCGGCTGGTCCCCGGACTGGACGCGGGTCCTCGGCGGCAATGTCGTCGACCTGCCGACGTACGCGTTCCGCCGCACCCGGTTCTGGCTCGACGACCCCGCCGCCCGCGCCGACGCCGCCGCGGCCGGGCTCCTGCCCGTCGACCATCCGCTGCTCGGCGCCGCGCTCGGCCTCGCCGACGGCGGCGGCTTCGTCTTCACCAGCCGGCTCTCGCTGCGCGACCAGCCGTGGCTGCGCGACCACGTCGTGCTCGGCGTGCCGCTCGTGCCCGCCACCGCCCTCGTCGACCTGGCGCTGCGCGCCGGGGAGATGCTCGACTGCGGGCGCCTCGACGAGCTCGCGGTGGAGGCCCCCCTCGCTCTGCCCGACCCGGGCGCCGTGCACCTGCAGCTCACCGTCGGCGCCCCCGACGACACCGGGGCCCGCCCCGTCGCCGTGTACTCCCGCGGCGCCGACGACACCACCGCCGACTGGACCCGGCACGCGACCGGGCGGCTGCGGCCCGGGCAGCCCCGGGACACCACCGACCTGGCCGTGTGGCCGCCGGCCGGCGCGACCCCGGTCCCCGTCGACGGTCTGTACGACACGCTTGCCGGCGCCGGACTCGACTACGGTCCCGCGTTCCGGGGCGTGCGGGCCGTCTGGCGCAGCGACGGCGACCTGTTCGCCGAGGTCGCGCTCCCCGAGACGGCCCGCGACGACGTGAACCGCTTCGGCGTCCACCCCGCCCTGCTCGACGCCGTCCTGCACACCCTGGGCCTGGCGGAGCACACCGCCGGCGACACGCTGCTGCCGTTCGCGTTCCGTGGCGTCTCCCTGTGTACGACCGGCGCCGTCACCGTCCGCGCCCGCCTCACGCTCACCGGCGCCACGACCGTGGCCGTCGACGTCGCCGACGAGTCCGGCCGGCCGGTGGTGTCGATCGACGCGCTCGACCTGCGCCCGGTGACCGCCGGGCAACTGGCCGCCGGCCGCGCCACCGACCTGTTCCGGCTCGACCTCGTCCCCGCCCGCCCCACCGGCGGACACCGGCACCGCTACGCCGTGCTCGGCGCCGACCCGTCCGGGGTCGCGGCGGCGCTGGCGGAGGCCGGCGCAACGGTCGACGCGTACGCCGACCTCACCACGCTCCACGCCGCCGTCGCCGGGGGAGCCCCCGCCCCGGGCCGCGTCGTGGTCACCATCGACGCCGCCGGCGACGGCCTCGTGGCGGCCGTGCACCGGCGGACCTCCGCCGCCCTCGCAGTCGTCCAGGAGTGGCTCGCCGACCCGCCCGCCGGGGCCGCGCTGCGGGTCGTCGTGCCCGCCTCCGGAGCGGACGCGGTCGCCTCGGCCGGCGTGGCCGGGCTGATCCGCTCCGCGGAGGCCGAGCACCCCGGGACGTTCGGGGTCATCCAGGTCCACGACCAGGAGCCCACCGGCGAGGCCCTCGCCAACGCCTTTGCTGTCGATGAGCCGACCGTCACGGTCCGCGGCGACGACGTGCTCGTCCCGCGGCTCGCCCGGGCCGTCGCCGCCGCGGCGGAAGCAGCGCCGGCGGCCACGTTCGGCGGTGACGGGACCGTGCTCGTCACCGGCGGGCTGGGAGGGCTCGGCGCGCTCGCCGCCCGGCATCTCGTCACCGTCCACGGCGTCCGGCACCTGCTGCTCGCCGGCCGCCGCGGCCTCGCCACCGACGGCGCCGCCGCGCTGCGCGACGAACTGGCCGGGCACGGCGCCACCGTCACCGTCGCCGCCTGCGACGTCGCCGACCGGGCCGCCGTCGCCGCACTCCTCGCCGCCGTGCCCGCCGCGCACCCCCTGACCGCCGTCGTGCACACCGCCGGGGTCGCCGACGACGCCGTCGTCACCGACCTCACCGCCGACCGGGTCGCCGCGATCCTGCGCCCCAAGGCCGACGGCGCCCTGCACCTGCACGAGCTGACCAGGGGCCTGCCCCTGACCGCGTTCGTGCTGTACTCGTCGCTCGCCGGGATCCTCGGCGGCGCCGCGCAGGCCGGGTACGCCGCCGCCAACAGCGTCCTGGACGCCCTCGCCGCCCAGCGCCGCGCCGAAGGACTGCCGGCGCTGTCGCTCGCCTGGGGGCTGTGGGACACCGCCAGCGGCATCACCGCCCACCTCGACGACGCCGACCGCCGCCGCCTCGCCCGCAACGGCGTCGCGCCGCTGCCGGCCGCGGACGCGCTCGCCCTGCTCGACCTCGCCTGCGCCGCGCCCGCCGCCCTGGCGGTCCCGGCCCGGCTGCGTCCGGCCGCCGACGGTCCCGCCGTCCTCAGTGGACTCGCGGTCGCCGGGCGGCGGGCGGCCCGCGGCGAGGACGACGACACGCTCCGGCAGCGGCTGCTGCGGATGCCCGACGGCGACCGGATCCCGGCACTGCTGCGGCTGGTGCGCGGCGAGGCGGCGACGGTCCTCGGCCACGCCGCCGGCGACGACGTCGACCCGCACCGCGGGTTCCTGGAGGCCGGGTTCGACTCGCTCACCGCCCTCGAACTGCGCAACCGGCTCGCCGCCGCGACCGGGCTGACGCTACCCGCCACCGTCCTGTTCGACCATCCGGCGCCGGCGGCGATGGCCCGGCACCTCCTCGACGAGCTGCGCCTGGCGCCCGCCGCGGCCACCGCACCGCCCGCCACCGGCACCGCGTCCGCCGCCGACGAACCGGTCGCGATCGTGGCGATGAGCTGCCGGTACCCGGGCGGCGTCGGCAACCCGGAGGACCTGTGGCGGCTCGTCGCGGACGGCATCGACGCCGTCGGCCCGTTCCCCGGCGACCGCGGTTGGCCCGTCGACCGGCTCTACCACCCCGACCCCGACCACCGCGGCACCAGCTACGCGCGTGAGGGCGGCTTCCTGTACGACGCGGCGGCGTTCGACGCGGACTTCTTCGGCATCTCGCCCCGCGAGGCCCTCGCCACCGACCCGCAGCAGCGGCTGCTGCTGGAGACGTCGTGGGAGCTGCTGGAGCGCGCCGGGATCGACCCTGCCACGCTGCGCGGCACCCCGACCGGGGTGTTCGTCGGCCTCATGTACAGCGACTACGCCGCCCGCGTCCACGACGTCCCCGACGGCCTGGAAGGGCACCTCGGCAACGGCAGCGCCCCGAGCGTCGCCTCCGGCCGGGTCGCGTACACGTTCGGGTTCGAAGGACCCGCGGTCACCGTCGACACCGCCTGCTCGTCGTCGCTGGTCGCGCTGCACCTGGCGGCGGCGGCGCTGCGCCGCGGCGAGTGCGGCATGGCCCTCGCCGGCGGGGTCACCGTCATGTCGACGCCCGGCACGTTCGTCGGCTTCTCCCGTCAGCGGGGCCTGGCCCCCGACGGGCGCTGCAAGGCGTTCTCCGACGACGCCGACGGCACCGGCTGGGGCGAGGGCGTGGGCCTGCTGCTCCTGGAGCGGCTCTCCGACGCCGTCGCCAACGGCCACCCGGTCCTCGCGGTGATCAAGGGCTCGGCCGTCAACCAGGACGGCGCCTCCAGCAGCCTCACGGCCCCGAACGGCCCGTCGCAGCAGCGGGTCATCCGCGCCGCGCTCGCCGCCGCGGACCTCCAGCCGTCCGACGTGGACGCCGTCGAGGCGCACGGCACGGGCACGAGCCTCGGCGACCCGATCGAGGCGCAGGCGCTCATCGCCGCATACGGGCCCGGCCGGCGGACACCGCTGCTGCTCGGGTCGGTGAAGTCGAACCTCGGCCACACCCAGGCCGCGTCCGGCGTCGCGGGCGTGATCAAGATGGTCCTCGCCATGCGGCACGGTCAGCTGCCGCGGACCCTGCACGTCGCCGCCCCGTCGTCACACGTCGACTGGTCGTCGGGCGCCGTCGAGATCCTCACCGACGCCCGGCCGTGGCCCGCCGCCGACCGACCGCGCCGGGCGGGAGTGTCGTCGTTCGGGATCTCGGGCACCAACGCCCACGTCATCATCGAGGAGCCGCCTGCCGCCGCGGCCCCGGTGGAGGATCGGGTGGCGTTGCCGGTGGTGCCGTGGCCGGTGTCGGCGCGGACCGCGGACGCCCTCGACGGCCAGGTGTCGAGGCTGCGTGAGGTCACCGGGAATCCAATGGACGTTGGATTTTCTTTGGCGACCGGCAGGTCGATGTTCGAGCATCGGGCGGTGCTGCTCGGTGACGCGGTGATCCGTGGCCGGGTCCGCGACGGCGGGAACGCGATGCTGTTCACGGGTCAGGGTGCGCAGTGGTCGGGGATGGGTCGCGGTCTGTACGAGGCGTTCCCGGTGTTCGCGGCGGCGTATGACGAGGTGTGCGCGTACATCGAGGGTCTGCGGGACGTCGAGGGTGCTGCGCTGGATGAGACGCGGTGGACGCAGCCGGCGTTATTTGCGGTTGAGGTCGCGGTGTACCGGTTGCTGGAGTCCTGGGGTCTGAAGCCCGACTTCCTGCTTGGTCATTCGATCGGTGAGCTGGCGGCGGCGCATGTTGCGGGGGTCTGGTCCCTTGAGGACGCCTGCAAGGTGGTCGAAGCGCGGGGCC
>NZ_JBFAJA010000106.1:0-44507 GCF_040654975.1 Dactylosporangium sp. NPDC050588
CGTGATGGTGCCGCTCGCGGACCCTTGCGTGATCACCTGCCCGTAGGCGTCAGCGGCGGTGTCATACACACCCGACGGCCCACTGACCTGCTTCAGGGTGCCGCGGCCGGTGTAGGAGTACGAGATGCCGCCGCTCTGCCCGGTCAGCCGGTTGCGCTGGTCGTAGGTGAACGTCTTCGAACCGTTCTGGGTGCGGTTGCCGGACGCGTCGTAGGAGTAGTTCGTGGTCGTCGATCCGGTTGTCCACGTCTGGATCCGGTCCGCCCAGTCGTACGTGTACGTGTTGCTCGACGCGCCGGCGAACCCGGTCGTCACCTTCGACGTCAGGTTGCTGTTGTTGTCGTACCCGTACGCGATCGAACCCTGGATGATCGACCCGTCGAACGACGTCACCGTGTCCGTCTTCAGCCGGTGCAGCGTGTCGTACTCGAACGTCCGCTTCTTGTTGTTGATGCCGTACGTGATCGTCGCGGGCTGGTTCAGGGTGTTGTACGCGACGCTGAGGTCGATGTTCGTCGTCGCGTTCGACATCGTCTTCAGACGGCCGGCGGTGTCATAGGTGAAGTTCGTCGTGCCGGCCGCGTCGGCCCGCGACGTCAGGTTGCCGTCGCTGTTGTACGTGTACGACGTGTTGTCCGCCGGACCGGTGATGCTCAACGGCAGGCCACGGTCGTCGTAGCTGATCGTGTTCGTGCCGCCCGGCACCGACAGCGACGTGATCCGGCCGGCGTCGTCGTACCCGAACGTCCGCGCCGCCGTCGGCACGGCGGTGCCGCTGCCGGTCTGCCCAGTCACCTGGCCCAGGTCGTCGTAGGCGTAGTCGATCTGCACGCCGGACTGCAGCTGCTGGGACGTCAGCCGCCCGCCGAGGTCGTACACGTTCGTCGCCTTGCGGTCCGCCAACGCCGTGTGCGCGGTGGTGGACGGTTCGATCTGCGACTCGGGCAGACCCCACGTGTTGTAGGTGCTCCAGAACTGGTTGCCGCGCCCGTCGGTGAACCGGGTCCGGTTGCCGGCGGCGTCGTACCCGAATGACGTGTTGGTCGACAGCGTCGACGTCACCGGCTGCGACTCGCCCACGATCTGGTCGAGCGGGTTGTACGTGAACGTCGTCGTGTGCCCACGCGCGTCCGTCGCCGTGGCGAGGTTGCCGTTGTTGTCGTATGTCGCTGACCGGGTGGTCAGCACCGCACTGGTGGCGTCCAGCTGCTGGGTCTTGATCGATCGCCCGGCACCGTCGTATGTCGCCGTCGACTTCGTGTTGTCCGGGTTCGTGACGAGGACCGGGCGGCCGAGACCGTCGTAGGCGGTACTGGTGACGTTGCCTGCGCCGTCCTTCTGCGTCAGCACCTCACCGAGGGTGTTGTACGTCATCTCCGCCGTCACACCGCCCGGCGACGTGACCTTCCGCAGCCACGGGCCCGCCGCCGGATCGCCTCCGGCGTACACGCCGGTGCCGTAGTCGTACGTGGTCGTGTTGGCCACGGAGGTCGGCTGCCGCACGATCTGCGTTCTGGTCAGCTTCCGGCCGAGGTAGTCGTAGGTCGCGGTGGTCTTGGCGCCGGTCGGGTCGACCGCCTCGGTGACCTGCCCGACCGCGTTGTACTGCGCGGTGGTGATCTTCCCGGTCGGGCCGGTCACCTTCGTGACGTTGCCGAGCGTGTCGTATTCGTACGACGTCGTCTTGTTCCGCGGGTCCGTCGTCGACGTCGTGCGGCCCAGCTTGTCGTAGACGACGGTGCTGTTGGCATCGACGATCGGCGTCCCGCCCGGCGGCGTGTACGACGGCAGGATCGTCTTCCACACCCGACCAGCCGCGTCGTACCGGGCCTGTGTGACGTTGCCGAGCGGGTCCTGGTGCTCGACGGGCTCGCCGAACGCGTTGTAGCCCACGATCGTCGTCGGCCGGGTCTGGACCGCCGTCGTGTTGTACACCTCGGTGCTCACCGTCGGGGCGAGGGTCTTGGTGAGGTTGCCGGCCTCGTCGTACACGTACGAGGTGGTGTTGCCGTTCGGGTCGACCATGTCGGTGGTGAGGCCGCGCTGGTCGACGGTGTAGCTCGTCGTCAGTTCGGTGGAGGTGAGGACGGTGTTTGCGGTGCGGCCGTTGCCGGTGCTCCACAGTGTCGCGACGTCCGCGTCGGTCAGCGCACGCTGGTAGACCTGGACGTTGTCGATGGAGCCCTGGAAGTGGTCGACGAAGTCACCCCAGTGAGAGCCGCCGATCTCCAGACCGTTGACCGAGGCGAACGGGGTGGTGTTCGTGCCGTCGGTACCGCGGACGTTGTTGACGTAGAGCGACATCCGTTTCGTCGGCGCGTCGAAGACGCCCACCAGGTGCACCCAGGTGTTGGTCGCCAGCGCGTTGGAGGAGGTGGCGATGTTGTACGACACCGCGCCGGTCGTGTCGGCGGACGGTGACTGCAGCGCCCACTTGTTCCAGTCCTTGTTGTACTGCAGGAAGAACGCGCCACGGTTGGAGCCGGTCTGGGATACGGCGGTCTGGGTCGACGTGAAGTTGTTGACCTTGACCCATGCCGACATGGAGTACGACTTCGTCGTGTCGAGCACCGACGTCGTCGTCTGCATGTTCTCGTCGGTGAAGGTGGCGTACCCATTGCTCAGCGAGGGGTATGTGCCTCGGAACGCCTGCATCTTGTGATACGAACCGGACGAGTCGGCGAGGGGCTGAAACTGGCCGGACGGCACCTCACCGTCGAGGTTCCACCACCCGACCGGGCCGACGCCGGCGTCCAGCGCCACCCGCTCCGAAGTCAGTCGGTTCATCGCGTCGTAGGAGTTGCGGGCGTCGCGGAGGACGGTCTGCTCGCCGGACACCAGCGGGCGCGCAACGTTGCGGGTCTGTACCACCCGGTCGTCGACGTCATAGACGTAGTTCGTCGTCCGGACCAGGTCGCCGATAGCAACGGACTGCGAGATCAGCCGGCCGGCGTTGTCAACGTTGAAGGAGGTCTTGGTGGCGCCGTTGTTCTCGGTGGTGTCCTGCGGGTTGCCCGCCGAGTCATAGTACGTTTCCTTCAGGACGGTCGTCTTCACGCCGTCGGTACGGCTGATGCGTTTGACGGCGTTGTCGTCGAAGTATTCGTACTTAGTAGTCCAGTTCATCGCATCGGTGGTCGCGGCGAGTGCACCGTTGGCGTAGTAGGCGTTGGACGTCTCCTGGACGCTGGTACCGTCCTTGCCGGTGGTCGTGCTGGTGAGCAGGTGCCCTTCGGAGTCGAAGGTCTGGTTCACCACCTGCAGCCGGTCGCCGGTCGGGCAGGGCGAGCCGACGGCCGGATTGCTGTCGCAGGTCACCACGCTGTTCTGGCGGCCGTAGGCGTCGTAGCCGTACAGCGTGACGACACCCACCGGATCGACGCTCTTGACCAGCTGTCCGTAGGAGTTGTAGGCGCTGGTGACGGACCGCGGGCTGTCGCCGCCGGTCAGATCACTCACCGTTCGGGACGTGACGTTGCCGTCCGCGTCGAACTCATCGGTGGTCCGGGTGGTGTGTACCGCTCCCGTGACGGCGTTCGTGACTGCCGGCTCCGTGGTCTGGACCAGTGTGCCGTCGGCGTCGTACAGAGAGGTCGTCACGAGGCCGGCCGGATAGCCGGGGGCCAGCACTTTCTGCTGTGCGACCCGGCCGAGCCCGTCATAGGAGACCTCGGTGACCAGCCCGCCGGGGTCGGTCACACGCACCGCGTCACCGGCTGCGTTGTAGTCGGTGCGTTGCACCCGCCCGCCGGGGGACGTGACCGTGAGCGGCAGGCCGGCCGGTGTGAAGCCGCCACCGATGGCCGGCGTGGTCGCCGTCGTGTAGGTCGTGGTGGTGGTGCGGCCGTTCGGGTAGCCGGGCACCGACGGCGAGACCATGGTCAGCCGGTTGCCGGTCGAGCTGTACGTGAACGTCGTGACGGCCGTGTCAGTGGTACGGAACGACCCGGGATTCGCGGTGATCGTCAGAACCTGATCATTCCGGGCGTCCGGGGTCAGGACCGCGGTCGTCGAGTCGGGGAAGTAGGTGTACAGCGTGTCCTGGCACGGCGCCCACATCGTGGCGTTGGAGCACGTCGAGGTGCGCACGGTGTTGCCGCGCACGTCCTTGGCGGTCTCCATCTTCTGGCCGAGCGGGTCGTACACCACGCTGACGAAGCCGCCGACGTCATAGCCGTACGTCGTGGTGTTGCCGAGGGTGTCCGTGCTGGCGATCTGCCGGCTGCCGTTGACGACGTCGAACATCTTCTGCGACGGCTTGCCGCCGGGATCGGTGACCGTGACGGTCGTGACCGGGGTGATGATCGGGCCGGTGGCGCCGGGGGGCGGGGCCAGCGCGCTCTTCGACGCCTTGAAGTGGGCATCGACCTGCGCCTCCGTCAGGGCGTGGTCGTAGTAGGCGAACTCGGTGATGTTGCCCTTGAAGTAGCTGACGTCACTGGAGGCGCCCGGCCAGAACTTCGTCGTGCCGGCGCCGATGTAGGCAAGCGACGAGTCGACCCACACCACCTCGGCGGTCTTCGACCCGACAGGGACGTTGTCCAGGTACAACGTCTGCTTGTCGGTACCGATCGGATCCAGGTTGGTGGACAGCACGACATGGTGCCAGTTGCCGTCATTGACCGTCTTCGTCGAGGTCATCGGCGACACGCTGCCGGTCCACAACCCGCCGCGCAGCAGGCCGTCGTTGCCGACGTAGAGCGCTGGGGTCCACGACGGCGATGCCGGGTTGGATCCGTCGACGGGCTGAGTCTGATATGCGTAGAGCACGGCGCTGCTGGCATGACCGGCAGGCATCTTGAACCACATCTCGATGGCCGACGACGCGTACTGCGGCGCGACGATGAACGCATCGTCGTAGCGCACGTACGAGCTCGTGCCGTTGAAACCCGCGCCGTAGGAGTCGCTGAACGGACTCGTGGTGTTGGGTTGCGTGGTGTCGAACGTGACGTTGTTGTACCAGGCGTGCAGAGCGTCGGCGACCTGGTTCTTCGGCTGCGCCGGCAGACTGATGTCATTGAGCCGGAAGTACTCCCGCGGCTGGGAGCCGAGCACGGTGGAGGCGTAGACCTGACTGGAGCCGGACAGCGTCGGCTGACCGACCTGCCAGACACCGCCGACCTCGTCGGTGACCTGGTTGACCCGGCCGGAGACGGTGTCGTAGCCGATGACGGCGCGGACCCGACCGGCGTTGCTCGTCACCTTCGTCATCGCCGAGGACGGGTTCTTGCCGGAGGTGTACAGCGACGACACCAGCTGCGCGGTGAGTGGCTTGTTGAAGTAGGCCACGTCGGCGATGGAGCCGTTGAAGAACGTGGCCGTCGGGGTGGTGATCGTGTTGCCGGGCCACGCGTTGCTGAGGAAGCCGGCACCGATGTACAGCTTGTCCATGCCCGAGTTGTGCAGCTGGATGGTGCCCGTCACGGACACCGGGACCAGGGCGCCGTCGAGGTACAGCTGCTGGTTGCCGCCGTTGCCGACGAGCGCGGCGTGGTGCCATTGACCGTCGTTGACAGCATTGGCGGACGTGATGACGTTGCCGGTGCCACCGTTCCACAGCGAGCCGCGAAGCTTGCCGGCGTTGTCGATGTACAGCGCCGGGTTGTAGCTGGCGGTGGTGGTCGCGCCCTGCGTGACCAGGTCCTTCTGGTAGGAGAACAGCACGCCGGTCGTCGCGGTGGTCTTGAACCACATACTGATCGACTGGTAGGAGCTCTCGTTCGCAAGCTTCTCCGGCACCTTCACCGACGAGTTGGTGCCGTTGAACCCGGCGGACTTCGACGTCGAGTTCGGCAGCGCCGCGGGCTGTTCGAGCGTGACGTTGCTGTAGATGCCGTTGTCGATGCCGTCGTTGGACAGCACACCGCTGCGGGCCTGGGTTCCGCTGCCGACCGGGTCGTTGAACCGCCAGAACGAATACGGGCCGGTGTTGAGCACGGTTCCGTTGTGCTGGTTGACGGTCTGGTACTCGTACCTGGCGCAGTCGGTCGTAGTGCCCGGCGGGCACACCTTCGTCAGCTGGTCACCGGTGTACGTGTAGGTGTAGGTCAGCGTGCTGCCCGGCACGGCCGGGTCGGTCGGGTCGGTGACGACCGTCGCGACGTGCGCCACGGAGGCACCCGGCGGCGTCGACCAGGTCAGGTTGAGGGTCCGGTTCGACGCGAGCGACTTGATCTGATCGGCGCGGCCGTTGCCGTCGTAACGCACAGTCAGCGCGCGGCCGTTCGGGTCGCTGATCTTCGTCAGGCCGAACACGCCGGTGCCCGCGTTCTGGGTGAACTCGTAGACGGAGCTGTCCTTGTCGGTCAGCGAGTAGCCGCCGGTGATCGCCTTGAACCCCGCGTACCGCCCGGACGGCGGGGTCCAGCTGCCGTCATTGTTCCGCCCGAACGTGACCTCCTGCCCGTTCGGGTACCGGATCGCCGCGGTCTGCAGCGCGTTGTCGGCGTCCCTGCCCTCACGGACCTGCATGTCGACCAGCGACGACCAGCCCTGCCCGAACGCCGACTTGCGCAGGTCGAGACTGTTGTACTCCCTCGCGATCGACAACGCCGGACCCACGGTCGTCACCTGCGCGTCGACGTCACGAGTCGTGTAGTTGCCGACGGAGCCCTCGAAGCCCTTCCCGCCGTTCTGCGCCAACGAGGAGGACACCAACTGCTGCGGCACAGTCGTACTGAACACGAACGGCACCGGATTCACCGGCCCGATCGAGGACCGATCGTCGACCTGGACCTGGTACAGGTAGTTCTTGCCCCAGGTCAGCGTCCCGGCCGGGACCTTCCAGTAGCCGTCGGTCCACGGCGAGGACGGCGTCGTGGTCAGCGGGGCACCCTGGTCGTCATAGAGCAGGAACTTGTACCGCAGCCCATAATTCGGGTAGTTGTCCGGGTCGCTGCCCTTCGCCGACAGCTCCGGCGTCAGGGTGTTCACCGCGGTGTTGTTCGCCGGGTACCGGTAGTCCAGCTGCGGCGCCACGTTCGCCAAGTAGTTGACCTCGATGAACGGGTCGCACTCGGTGTTGCCGAAGTAGTTGGGGCAGATCAGGCTGGTGTCCGAGGAGGTGAACCGCTTCCACGCCGCGGTGTCCGTCTCTGACGCGGTCAGCGCCAGACCGTAGATGCCGCCGACGGTCGCCCAGTCCACCATGTACTGCGTGTTGAGCCACGGCGTCGACCACATGCCCTGGTTGCGTACCCCACCGGAGTTGGAGCAGGCCTGTGAGCTGCTCGGCGAGTCGGTGGCCATCAGCTTGTTGGTGTCGTAGCCGGGCATGTTGTTCCACGTCGCGGTGGCGGCGTTCCAGGCGGTCGTCACCGGGTATACGTTGTACGCCCTGGCCACACACGGGTTGCCATCGGCGTCGCCCTGGTAGGTCATGAACAGGTACAGCCGGGCCGAACCCAGTCTCTGCCCGGCCATCATCGCCGGGAATCCGTCGAAGTTGATGAACGAGCGGGCCTTCTCGGTGCCGTTCCACGAACCGACCGCGAGGCTCGTCTCCAGGTTGCGGGCGCTCGTCGGGGCGGTCGAGATCGCGTACGTGTCGTACTGGGTCACCACCCGGGTCTGCGGATCCAGCACCACCGGGAACTTCCGCTTGGGGTCCCGCAGCCAGGCACCGTCGATCGACACCTTCACCGCCGGGCCGCCGTCGACCTGCACCAGGTCATACCTGACACCGTTGGAGATCTCACCGGCGCCGGCGTGGCTGTTGGAGGCGTCCTCCATGTACCCGGCCGGCATCGTCAGCCCGACGGTGCCCGTCGCGGTCACGAACTCGACCTCGCCGGCCGCGGTCAGCCGCGGCGTCAGGCCCTTGAGCTTCAACGGGTACACGTACTCCGTCGGCACGTCCGCCGAGCGCAGCACCAGGTTCTCCTTGGTGCCGGACGCCTTCGCCCCCAGCTCCAGGTCGACGCCGGGATACACGTTGCGGTACCTCGCCACCGACCGGTCCACGGTCGCCTTGTTCAGCGACGCACCGACCAGCGAGTACGCGAGCTCCACCCCCGGCTCGAGCGTCATCCGGACCAGGTCCTCGGACACCGGGGCCGCCGCGCCTGCGGCGGACGGGATCTCCACGCCCTCCGCGTCGACCTTCTTCGCCGTGCCGGGCGCGAAACTCACCTTGAACGCGTTCGCCGTCGACTCCAGCCGCCGGTCGCCGCCCGCCCGCCCGCAGCTGACTGTCGATCGGCTTCCAGCTGCCGTCCGCAGCCTTGAAGTTCACCGGATTCCGGTACACCCGCCGCGTGTAGGAGCCGTCGGCGTTCTGGAACACGTCAGCCTTCGCGTCGCTCATCGACGCGACCCGCTTGCTGGTTCCGGCGTCGAAACCCTTCCGGGCCGGGCCGGTGCTCTTGTTCGTCACCGTCGGCTGGAACGCCTGGTACTTGCCCAGCTCGCCCTTGACCTTGTGCTTCGACTCGCTGTCGCGGGCCGTCGGCGCCTTGACGTAGTGCCCGTCGACGCCCATGCCACGCTGCTGCTGCGGCACCTTCGGGTCCTTCGCCCACGACGGCGCGGCCACCAGCCAGTCCCGCAACGCCGCCCAGCCCACGAGACCGTGACCGGACGGGACCAGCGCCGGCGGCAAGCCGACGCTGAGCGTCAGCATCACAACGGTGATGACACTCGTCCGGCGGATGAACCGACCGAATCCAGGAACAGCAGAACGACCGCGCACGGCCAGCCTCCCCCGTGATGCTGAGCTGCCAAGTCAGGTGCGAGCTAGTGTGCGGGGAGCGACCGTGCATGTACAAGGTGCAAGCGAACATCGGCGAACTTCATCGTCTAATGTCCACTTTGAGCGTCGGTGATCTTCCCCACCGATCTTCCATAGATCGATGCGAGGCGCTATGTTCGAGCCGCGAGCCTACGGGGAGGTGAGGCCGTGACCGCACCGATCATTGCCCGGATCAAGGAAACCGTCCGCTCATGGACCCGCAGTCAGCGCATCGCAGCGACGTCCGCCGTCCTGCTGGTGCTGATCGGCGCCACCTGGCTGCTGTGGCCGGACGATCCACCACCGCCCCCGCCCCGCGAGCGGCAGTACAAGGCGACCACCGCCTGCCTGCTCACCGACGACCACGGCCTCAACGGCGACCCGGCCAAGGCCGCCTGGGCCGGCATGCAGAAGGCCTCGGTCGAGACGCTCGTCAAAGTCCAGCACCTAGCTATCTCCGGCCCGCAGAACGCCGCCAACGGCGTCACGTACTACAACACCCTCGGCGTGCAGAAGTGCACCGTCATCATCGCCGCAGGCCCAGTCCCGGTAGCCGCCATGGTCGACGGACTCGGATCATTTCCGGACATCAAACACTTTGCCATCGCCGGCGACACCAAGGGCAAGCCCATCACCGCCGTCGACCCGACAACACCCGAGACCATCCAGGCGGGCACCCACACAGCCGTTGCAAGCGCCGCCTAAAGATCTTTCGGTATTTGAGTGATGGCGTCAGAGGCATGGGCCGGCATGGGTCAGGAAGTTGAAGCAGAGGTCGTAGCTGCTGCCGATACAGTGCAGCCCGGTGTGTGCGGTGTCGGCTTCGTCGATGTGTTCGGGGCAGAGGTTGACCAGTTCGGTGGCCTTGAGGTTGCCCCAGACCAGTTCGGTGGGATTGAGCTCAGGGGCGTAGGACGGCAGTGCTTCCACGCGCAGCCAATCTCGTTGGGTGGCCAGGAAGCGCAGCATGGCGCCGCTGTGGTGGGCGGCGAGGCTGTCCCAGACGAGCACGGTCGGCTCGCCGTGCAGGAAGCGGCGCAGCCGGGGCAGGACCTCGATCAGCGCCGCGGTGTTCCAACTGCCACGCCGCGCGTAGTAGGCCAGCCGGACCCGGCCCCGGTCGGGCCGGTAACAGATGCACGCCAGCAGACTCAGCCAGGTCCGCCGGGCCGGCGCCCGGACCGTCGGGGTCCGGCCCCGCGGCGCCCAGGTACGCCGGGCCGACGGGGTCAAGCAGATCCCGGACTCGTCGGCGAGCACGATCCATGCCCTACGCCGCCGGGCGTCGTTTCCGGATTCGGGGCCAGTCCACCTTCACCCATGGGCAATGCGGGCCTCGTCACGCTCAGCTGCCTGCCGGGCCGGACACTGCAATGTTTACCCCCGCCGGCGCAGCAGCCGCCACACCCCGGACTGCTCATACCGCACCCCGGTCAGGTCCTTGATCACCCGGGCGACACGCGGCCGTGTTATGTGCGTCCTTGGACCCGGCAGAACCCAAATGCCACCGGGCGGATGGAGCCGGGCGTGCCGGCGGCAGCGGCGCCGGGGTGAGCCAATCCCCGGTCCTTTGGCCGGCGGTCGTCGCGGCCGATCGAGACTGGTATGCCTGGCGCATCGGCGCGGTACCGCTTCGGGGCGTTGGTGTGGGCGGCGCGGCACGGAGGCTGACGGGGCGATCGTGCAGCGGTACAGCGCGGAGTTCGCCGAGCACGTCGGTCGGCAGCCGCGGCACGTGCATCCGCTGCGCCGCAGGCGCCGCGACGACGACAGCACGGGCAGGCCATGACGCGGAAGGGGCTCTCAGGGGCGCTGTTGCCGCGTGGGCAGGGCGGGGGCGGGCGGGTCCAGAGGCATGGCGTGTAGTAGGCCGGCGACGCCGAGCACTCGGAGCACGGGTGGGCTCGGCCGGATGATCATTGTGCGGTTCGCTGCTTGGGCGTCACGGTGGGTTCGCATCAGCGCGCCGACGCCGGTGGGGTCGATGAATGTCACGGCCGTGAGGTCGAGCACCAGCATGCGCGGCCCGGTGGACCAGCAGGCCGCAACGGCAGCGGCGAAGCCGGTGACGTCCGTGACGTCGGGCTCACCGGATACGGCCAGCACCGTCGATCCGTCGGCCTGCGGGTCGGTGTTCGTCGTCAGGTCTGCCACGTCACCCTCGCACTATCGGTGGTCTGTTGCCATTGTCGGACGCGACCGGCGCCGTGCGCGAGGCGATGGACGGCGTGAACCGGTCCCCGCGCGGTTCGCGTCGTCCGATGGATCGGCCGGGCGGGCGTCCGAAGCGGCGGCTGAACCGGCCGACCTGTTACGTCCCGCAGGCGGGGACAGGCTCCCCGTTGGGGTGGTTCGGTGCCCTACCGGCCTGTATGGGGATGACCGCCTGGCGGACCCGTCGGCCGGATCGCCCGGTCCCTGTGGAGTGGTCGCGGCGTTACGTTCAGGTGATGGACGACCTGTATGACGGTGCCGAGTTGCGGTGACCGCGTCGTTGTCCGGGGGCACGCTGCGCGTCGGTGTGGCTGGTGACGTCGGCCTGGAGAGCGCACCACGGCTCGAGGCGATGCTGGACTTGTCGCGGTTGGACGGGGTGTTCCGGCTGGAGTTGGATCTGTCCGGTGTGACGTTCTTCTCCTGTGCCGGGATCGCCGCGGTAAGTGACGTGCGCCGGGACGGCCTCCGCGTGCTGCTGGTGGCCGCTGCACCGTCGGTGAACCGGGTGCTGGCGTTGTTGCCGATGTCGGGTCGGCAGTGCCAGACGGCCTGACCGTTTGGCCGCTGCCAGAGGGTCAGTCTCAAGCCGCCGTCGGCATGCGGGTGCTGCATCGTGTACCTCGTTGGTGAAGACCCGTACCGGACGGGAGTACAGCTGTTGATATCGAGAGGGGTCCGGCAGGTCTGGCCGGTGGTTACGGATCTGCGGGGGCGAACCTGCCAGCGCGGCGGTGCGAGGTTACCGACGATGAGGTCGGTCAGCGCTTCGTCGTCGGCTCGGTCGGCGAGGCGGTTCGCGATCTCCTCGATCACTTCCGACCTGGGCCGGCGAGCGCGGGGCAGTCAGGTTGTCATCCGAACACCGGCCGGTCCGTCGTCGGCATTCGGGGATGCTCCTCACCCCGGAGTCTGCCTGAAGGGTGAGATGCCCACGGTCTCGCGATCGTCCATGGGGGTTACCGCTGCGGTGCGTCGGCACAATCCGACATGGCGCGGGTATGGTCGGCAACGCCGTGCGGATGCTCCCCGGCCGACAAGGAGATCCGGTGAGCCAGCCGCACCAGCCTCAGCTGACCCTGACCGAGCACACCGGCCTGAACGGCGTCGTCACGGTCTCCGCAGCCGGCGAGATCGACATGAGCACCGCGGGCCGGCTGACCGCTGTTCTGACCCGCGTGCTGACTGGCACCCGGCCGAGCCGGCTCGTCGTCGATCTGGCCGGCGTCCGGTTCATGGACTCCACCGGCATCGGCGCCCTCGTCCAAGCCCGCCGTCTGGCAACGACCACCGGCACTGCGCTGCGCGTGACCAACCCCAGCCCGATAGTCACCAAGGTTCTGCAGATCACCGGCCTGTTCGACGCGCTCACTGCCGACGATTGAGTGCAGGCCTCCGGGCCCCACCCGCTCGCACGGCGGCGGCGCGTGCGCCGCGATACGTGGTTGAGCCATCGACGCACTTCTACCGTGCGCTGTCGGTGTGGCCACGGGCGTTGTACCGTCGGCAACAGATTCCGGCCCGATTGATAAGCGCTACGGTCCGAGCTATTGCGCGCCGTCGGCGCCAGCTCGGTGATTGCTCGGCGCCGCTGCGGTGTGGACGCGGGCGAGCACCCTTTCACGTGCCTGTGTGTCAATGGGAAGGTCCGTCACGGATGACCGGCACCGACGCACCTCGTACTGCCGCCGCGTCCTGTGCGGGTGATCTCTATGGTTTCTACCGGTCCGCGGACCGCAGGATCCTCAAGAGCGCCGGACGTGGTCAGCACCACCACCGGGATGCTCGCCACCGCGGCGTCGCTCTTGATCTGCCGCAGCACCTCACGGCCGTCGACGCGGGGCAGGTTCAAGTCGAGCAGGATGAAGTCCGGCCGCGGCGCGTCGACGTGCTCGCCCCGCCGGTACAGGAAGTCCAAGGCCTGCTCGCCGTCGCGGGCGACGTGCAGATGGCTGTCGAGCGCGTCGTCGGCGAACGCCTCCCGCGCCATCAACTCATCACCGGCGTCATCCTCGACGAGCAGGATGGTCGCGGTCAGCGCACGGTCGGTCAACGCCACGGCAGAGTGTCCCTTCCGCCGAGTAAGCCGCTCGGCCCGGCCGACACCCCGGCCGGGATCGGTTGCCGGTAACTGTACGGCCCGACGGCGCCCACCGCGCTTGGGTCGACACCGCGGCCGACGGCAGCAAGCCGCCCTTCAGGTCGCAGCCGTCCCGAGCGCACCGCCGCGTCCCGGTCGCGGGCCCCCAGCGTCGTGCGTAGCGCTCGATCGGATCGAGCGCCGCTGCGCGACATGCGCTCAGGTCATGACTGTGATCCGGCGTCGGGTGGACGGATCGGTCAACTGGTGCGCGGCCTGAAGCCCGCCGCTATTGACGATGCGGGTCTGGGTTGTGGAGTGTCATTGTGCGGGTGACGCTGGCCCCTTGGAATTGCACGTCCACCCGGAGGTGGGTGATGGGTTCGCGGGACGGGCGTTGAAACGTCGCGTACCGAATCAATGCTGTGTCGGTGCCGCCGCCGCCGTTGGCGGTGCTTCGACATTCCGTCCAGCGTTCCCCCGACAGTCGGGCGGCCAATGCGACGGTCGGCCTGGCTGCCGGGGTTGTCAAGCTGAGCAGGTCGGCGCCTTCGACCATCAGGGACACGAGCATCGTGTCCCCCAGGGCACTGACCGGAGAAATCCACACTCGCATCTCGTCATCGGCGATGAGGAGATCGGCCTCGCCGTATGTGTCAGTGTCTGCCATGGCCTCGCGTCCCTGGGCCGTTGCGGGCTAGCTGATGTCGCAGTTTACGGTCGTTGTGGCGCTGACTGCAGGGTAGGGACTCAGGTGCACCCCGCTGGCCGTCCCCCAAGAACGTCACCCGGCTCAGGTCGACCTCGACCGGACCGTTCGTGGCGGTCGCCGCGTGCCGCAACGCGTCCCGGAACGCAGGAG
This sequence comes from Dactylosporangium sp. NPDC050588, assembly GCF_040654975.1. Lineage (NCBI taxonomy): Bacteria > Bacillati > Actinomycetota > Actinomycetes > Micromonosporales > Micromonosporaceae > Dactylosporangium > Dactylosporangium sp. NPDC050588. The sequence goes on from NZ_JBFAJA010000106.1 coordinate 13,885, forward strand.
CCGTCGCCGGTAACCGCCACAGCTGCACACCTCAGGAAACCTCAGCGCTACCCTCACGGTAGATCTTCGCTGATGCGATGTGCCCGTCGCGCAGCTGGTAGAACCCCGCAATGAAGAAGATCCGCTCTTCGCCGGCCACCGTCAGCGTCTCGGTCATCTGACAGGCAGCCCGGTCGCCGTCGGCGATCAGGTCCTGGACCACCAACGTCGGCAGCAACCCCGTCATCGCACCAGCGAAAAGTTCGGCCAGCTCACCACGCCCTCGGGCTATGGAAGTGCCAGTGATCCACAACGCATCCTCGGTGAAACCGGCCATCAGTGCGTCAAGGTCACGGGCGTTGAAGGCATCCACGTGCCTGCGCACGACAGCGATTGCATCCACTTCGATCACCATCGGAGTCTGGCAGACCCCCACCGATCCCGCCCTGGACTCGGTCCGCATCTCGCCGACCAGCCGGACCTCCTGCGGCTGCGGGATGCTGAGTGGTTGGACGGAGTGCTGTGCCGGTCCGGTGTTGCCGCCGCTGCGGGTCGGATGGCGGGTAGCGGATGGGGTGCGGGCGATGACGGCGTATCCGGCGGCTTTCGCGGGTTCGGCGAGGTTGTTGCCGTCGGTGTTGAGGTCGGGCCGCCAGTGGCTGATCGGGACGAGGCCGGGTGGGACGAGGTCGAGTCCGTCGACGATCGCGCCGACCTCATCGGAGGTGCGGGCGTGGAAGGTTCCGTGCTGGTTGGGAGGTAGCGCTTCGAGCTTGGCGCGGAGCTCGGCTGGCAGGGGGTCGAAGGTGGTGTGGGAGATCGCGACGTAGCTGCCGGGCGGTAGCCCGTCCAGCAGGGCGCGGACGAGGTCGGCTGGGTGCTGGTCGTCGGGGATGAAGTGCAGGACAGCCAGGATCAGCAGGCCGGCGGGTTGGTTGTGGTCGAGGCTGCGGATGGCTGGGCTGGTGAGGATGCTGTGGGGGTTGCGGAGGTCGGCTTGGAGGTAGTCGATGGGTGCGCAGCCCGCGCTGGGGGTGAGCAGGGCGCGGGCGTGGGCCATCACGATCGGGTCGTGGTCGAGGTAGACGATGCGGGTGTCCGGCGCGTGCTGGTGGGCGATGTCGTGGACGTTCGGCGGTTTGGGGATCCCGACGCCGACGTCGACGAGTTGACGGACGTCGGCCTCGGCGACCAGGTAGCGCACGGCGCGGTGCATGAACCGGCGCAGTTCCTGCACGGCGGTGCCGATGTCCGGGAACGCCGCGGCGAGCGCTTCGCCGGATGCGCGATCGCTGTGGAGGTGGTCTTTGCCGCCGAGGAGGAAGTCGTATCGGGCCGCGGTCCGGGGGCCGTCCGGCAGCACGAACCTCCCGGCAGAGTGGTCTGGGGTTGGATGGGTCATGGTGTGTCCTGGACGGCGGCGAAGGCGGCGAAGTCGGCGGTGTGGGCGGGGATGCCGCTGATCGCCACGGCGATGGGGACGTCGATGTGTTCGTGCTGGTCACGGCAGGGGTCGGTGGCGTGGTAGGTGGTGCGGTGGTGGTCGCTGCGGTGGATGAGGTCGCGGTTGGCGCGCTGCCAGCGCTGCTCGCGGGCGTCGGCGTCGGCCTCGGGGTTGGTGTTGTGGGTGCCGTAGGTGGTGACGGCACGTGCGAACGTGGCGGCGGCGTCCTCGTGCTGGTGGCAGTCCCCCAGGAGATGCATCAGGTTGATGCCGGCGAGCAACCCGGTGAGCCGCTGGTCCGGGTCGGCTGGATCGAGGTGTTCCAGGGTGTCGTGCCAGGCTGCGGTGGCGTGCTGGCGGGCTTCGGCGCAGTGCCCGGCGGCGTGCACCGTGTTGGCGTACTCGAACTGGGCGGTGAGCGTGGCGGGGATGTCGCCGCGGTCGGTGCAGTGCTCGCTGGCCTCGGCTGCGGCCTCGATCGCCTCGGTGTACGCGCCGTACAGCGTGGCGGCCCGCACGAACATGGAGGTCAGGGCGGCCCAGCCGTTGCCCCGGTCGGGGTCGAGGACGTCGGCGGCGCGTCGGGCGTAGCGGCCCCACGGTAGGACGGTCTCGTCCCGTTGGTCCGGGAAGTGTTCGACGGCGTTGGTGAGGTGGCAGAGTGCGATCTGGGCGAGGCCCTGTGAGGGTGGGCTGGTCTCGGGATCGTGCCGGGCGAGGTGCTGCCGGGTCGCTGCCACGGCGTCGTCGAACCGGTGCGCCTCGTACAGGTACAGGATGTGGTGCAGGGCGCGTTGGTGCGGGATGTCGGCTGCGGCGGTCAGGCGCTTCGCGCACTCCTCGTGGGCGCAGGACGTGTCGGCGTGGAACGTGCGAGCGTGTTCGAGCATCGACAGCCGCGACTCTTCGAAGGTCACGAGCCAGTCGGTCACGACGTCGGGCTGGTCGTTGAAGTACGCGCCGTCGAACGGAGCGCTGAGGCCGAGCGTGTCGATGTCGTCGTGGCGGTGGCAGCCGTCGAACATGGCGGCCACGGTGAAGTAGTGCGTGACGCCGGTGGCGTCGCGGCTGGTGCTGACCGCGTCGTAGGCGGTGAGCGCGGCGGCGGCTTCGGCGAGCGCGTCGTCGCAGCGCCCTGCGCGGTGCAGCCGCTGCGCCAGTTCCAGCCGTGCGTTGGTCACTGCGCCGACGTCGGCGCGGCCGGTGAGCGCGGTGACCGCGGCGCGGCTCGCGTCGATCCCAGCCTGCCGGTCGACGTGCCGGTCGGCGACGGCGAGGGCGAGCTTCGTGGCTACGGTGATGTCCTCGGTGCTGCTGGCGGGATGGGTGAGTGTGGCGCGGTGGGCGTATTCGGCCCACGCCGCCGTGTCGGCCGTGTCCTGCTGGTCGGTGTCGGGGAACAGCACGAAGCGGGACGCGACCCTGATCAACGCGACGTCAGGGTCGGCGGTTGCCGGGTGGTAGCCGGACAGGGCGGCGCTGTAGAACCTGACGCCGACCGCGCCGTCGTGCGCGAGCGGGCAGTCCTGCTGTGCGCAGGGTTCGCCGTGGTGGTGCTGTGCGGTGTGCGTTTGGAAGGCGGGTGACAGGACGGTGAGCAGGTCGTCGTTCTCCGGTTCGAACGCGAAGGTTGCCGCGAGGGCCAGGCCGATCGGGTGCCGGCCGAGCCGCGCCGCGAGCTGGGTTGCGGCGTCGTGGCGGTGGCATGACTCCAGGCTCATGAAGATCCCGACGGCGGCGCTGATGTCGTGCAGCGTGGCTGGCGGGTCGGCGGCGAAGATCGGTTCGAGTGCGGTGAGACCTTCGTCGGCGGCTTCGTCGCACCGGCCGATCGCATGCAGGTCCGAGGCGAGGTATGCGTGCCGCTTTTGGGCGCCGGCGGTATCGCGTCGCGCGGCGGCGATCTGGATCGACTCGCGGCGCACCAGGATGGCTTCCTCGTGCTGGCCGGCTCGCAGCAGCGCATGGTTGAGCGTGTCCACGGTGCTCTGCAGCAGGTCCAGGTCAGGGTGCGCGGCGTGCAGGCGATGGGCGGCGGTGCGGGCCCAGCGGGACCATGCGAGGGGGTCCGGGACGGCTGCGGGGTCGGCGTCGATCGCCTGCACGTACCAGCCGACCGCGTCGATGCGGTCCTCGTCCGGTGCTGCGGTCTGCGGGTTGTGGCCGCGCAGGTAGGTCTTCACCATCAGCCGTGCGGCCTCGGCCGCACGGCCGTCGCCGATCAAGCGCTCAGCGCGGATCAGGGGGCGGCGGCCGGTCAGCTGCAGCCGCACGGGGCGGCGGGCGCGGCCCATCAGCACACCCCGCGCAGTCCGGACGCGGCCGTTGCCGTGGAGTTCTGGCGGGCGCAGACCGGTCGATGATGGACCAGCATGGCGGGCACCGTAACGATGAACGCGTCGTAGCCAGCTTTGATCGGATCTTCGCTGGTCGGCAGCTCGAATTTGGCGAAACTCCGCAGAGCTTGGGCTTCATCGATCCGGTGGCAGGCGATGATCATGCTGACGAACTGCAGCATGATCCACCGCAATTCGGGGCCGGTCGGGTCGTAACGGTTGATCCAGTCCCGCCACGTCGCCTCGGCCTGCCGCACCGCCTCGTCGCAGCAGCCCTGGGCATGAAGCTGCTCGGCCAGTTCCATCCGCTGGATCAGGTGCGCATCGATGTCGCCGTGGTCAAGGTGGATCTGGATCAGCTCGCGCCCGTAGCGTGCGCGCGCCGCCCGGTCCGCGTACTCGGCCCAGGCGACCTCGTCTGGCACCAGGTCCGGAGTCGGTTCGACGAGGCGGGAGTACAGCATCGCCGCCTCGATGACCTGCTCGTCCGGCAGCTCGGTGGCCGGGTCGAGCCCGCGAAGGACCCCTGCCAGGACAGCGGCAGCCGGTCCGTCCTCATCGATCTCGGCGAGCAGTCCGGCAAAGTTGATGCTGACGTTCCAGTGAGGCCCCGCACCGGTCGTCATGCGCGTGCTCCTTCGTACGCGCCGGCCGGGCGGAAGGTCGGCACGCCGGACGGGATGCCGCACCCGGCGGACGGCGGGAAGCCGCTGCGACGTACCGCACTGACGAACATGACCCGCGACGGTGGCGGGCAGTCGCACCGGTTCCGGCGCAGGATCAGCGTGGTGGTGCTGGACTGCAGCGCGGCTGGTCCCTCGAGCCGGTAGCCGAGGATTTCGCCGGTGTCCTGGTCGGTGATCACGTCGATCGGGTCGCCGCGGCCGTCGGAGAACCGGAGCTGCAACCCGACGCCGGTACCACGGCCGGGCACCCACGCGATGAGCTCGACGCCGGGCAGCATCGCCAGGACCCGGATGACGGCGACGCGTTCGGCGAGGTTGAGGGTGCGGATGCTGGTCAGGTCGAGCAGGACAGCAACGACGGCGGTTGAGCCGCTGCCGGGCGGGGTGGCCGTGGTGACGGCGTCGTTGAGCCGGACCGGGTCAGTCGGGATCGGCTCGTCGATCGGGCTGTGCAGCTCACCTGCGGCGAAGCGCGTCGTGGTGGCCGCGGTGGGCTGGGGCGCGTTGGTCTGCTGGTAGAGCACGCCGGAACCGTCCGGGTTGACGTGCCGGATCGACTCGGTCTCGATGACAGGACGGCCGGGGTAGCGGTCCCAGCGGATCAGGTGCAGGCAGCTTGAGGTCCCAGTCTGCTGGTCGCTGGCGGTCGGCTGCGCGTGCTGCGCGATGCTGATGAGCAAGCCCTGCGCTGTGACCCCCGCAGGTGACCCCGGCAGGTTCGTGGCCGCGCCGCGCTCGGCTGCTGGCCTCGGGTCTGTCGTGCTGTGTGCGGTCGGAGACGCGATGCGGGCCGGGGGGACGAGCGTTGTGGCGATGCCGAGCGCCGCGGCGGTGGCCCAGAAGCCTACGCGGGTGGCGACGGACATGTTCGAGTCTCCCAACAGGTATGCGAGCAGTGATCAGAGCGGAGATCGGGCGGAACGACGGTGTCCTGCGCTTGCCGGTGACGGTCGCGGGTGCATTGCTATCGCTGCTCGGGACGAGGGTGCCGGTCTTCGGAATGCGCTAGTAAGGGCGGTCGCGCCGCTGTGCTATCCGGCTCGGGTGCTGGTCACGGGGACGCATCCGGCTGGCGGGGCATTACTCGTGGGCGTGTACGTGCTGGTGAGGTACAGCCGGTACGTGTTGTCGAACGACGCCCGCAACGCGATGTACGTGTCTCGCTGTGCTGGCCCGGTGCTGGCCGGCGGGCTGGTGACCCGGTAGGAGCTGGCGAGCAGGACGCCGGTATCCGGGGCGAACGTCAGGGTGTGCTCGATCGGGATGTTCGCCTCGGCGAGAAAGGGCAGGATGACGTCGATCCCCGTTCTGCTGGCCCGGTCGGTGACCGGTTGCCGGACCAGCAGTTCAGGGATGTTGGCGAGCAGCCGCAGCATCGCCGCCCGGACCGGTCGGCGCAGCGGGTGCTGCAGAACGCTGGACCGAGGAGCAGCGTCCTCCATCCGCGCAGCCGGTGTCACAGCCCCGCGACAGCACAACCACCCTGAATCCGAACTGCACGAGCCTTCCGCTGCGAGCAGAATTGACCCGCGAGGGCTTGACCACGGCGAGCGTTGGAGGAATGTCGCTCCTCGTCCAGCGCTGCGGGGCGGCACCTGTAGCCCATCGGCGTCCGCACGGACGTCCGCGTGCCACTGAACATCGATAGACCTATTGCTTCTCGAATTAGGCTTGCGCCCCCGCGCAGAGCCAGGGCTCGCCGGGCCGCCAAATCCGCTGAACTCCGAACCCGGGCGACCACCCCACCAACAGCAGCGAGATGATCCGGAGAGCTCGGACCACCATCGAGAGGCATTTCCTGTTCAAGCGAATCGGCAACTTTCCAGAAATCCAGGACTCGATGGCGCACTACGTGCTGCGACAACCAAGCGATGTCCTTCGAGAAGTTCGCCTCGCGCTGATCACAGCAGTCGTCCCACCCATGCCGATCCCCGCTGACTCGACAAAGACAGTCTCGACGCGGGTTGGCTCGGCGGCGGGAGGCCGGAGCGTTCGCCTCAAGGCAGCTGGCGGCACAGTTGACTAACGCGGCTGCTGGCCACGATCTGGTCCAGCGATACGTCAACCTGCGTGCATTGGCCAGCGGAATCACGGGGTCCAAAACGGGGGCATGCCTTCAACCATTTACTCACCGACGCCTTCCAGCGCGATGGCATCGACGCGGAATGCGACGCCCGCGACCCACGGAGCGAAGCGGATGTCGCCTTCGCTACGACGGCATCTGGCACCTGTCTAAGACGGAGTCGGAAGCCGACCCGATCAACGCTGACCCGGTCTGCAAGCTCCACGACGTACTCCACGAGCGGCCATTTCGTCGGCATCGGGTACCGACATTCAATCTCTACTGGCGAACGTTTCCGCAGCTTGCCGCCGAAGCCCTCTGCTGCGACAGTCAGGTTGAGATCCTCGCCAGCGGCTGACCGTTCGGCGCTGGTCGCTGGACGAGCCGGGCGGTCATGGTGCCGTCGGTGTTGTTGAGATCCTCGCGGGCGCTGGTTCTTTAACGTTGGGATTCTGTCAGCGCTCATGGAATGTTCCCGTCGGGGTCTGATTCGCTCACGTAATTGACCCAGCCGGCGCTCGTCGTGCCTGGTCAGTCGCTCGTGATGTTCGCGAAGGATCTGACGAGCGTTCGGCTGTAGTTTTCAAGATCCTTTCTCTTCCTCGTTCATGATCATCGTCCGACGGCCCTGGTGGCTGGGGAGCGGATGGCGAGGAGGACGTTCCACGTGATCGATATAACCGAGATCCTGGCGCACTGGTATGCGGGCCGGTCTCAGCACGATGTTGCGGGCTCGTTGGGCGTGGCTCGCGGAACGATCCGGCGGTATTTCGAGCCGGCGATCGCGGCGGGGTTCGTGCCTGGCGGGACGCCGCCGATGACGCAGGCGGATTGGGCGCCGCTGGTCAAGCAGTGGTTCCCGCACCTGACTGATACCCGGCTGCGGCAGGTGACCTGGCCGGACTTCGACAAGCACCGCGACTACATCGTGGAGATGCTGCGGGCGGGGGTCACCAAGGCGACGATCCATCAGCGGCTGCGCGACGAGCACGGTGTTTCAGCTTCGGTGGCGTCGTTCAAGCGTTATGTCGCGGCGAATCTGGCCGAGGACGCGGTGCGTGAGAAGGTGACGGTGCTGCGCGCCGACCCCGATCCGGGGCTGGAAGGGCAGATCGACTACGGGATGCTGGGTTCCTGGACGGACCCGCGCACCGGACGTTCGCAGCGGATCTGGGCGTTCGTCATGGTGTTGTCGCACTCCCGGCACATGTTCGTGCGGCCGGTGATCAGCATGGACCAGGCGTCGTGGACAGCCAGTCATGTCGAGGCGTTCGCGTTCTTCGGCGGTTGCCCTGCCCGGTTGGTGCCGGACAACCTGAAGACCGGGGTGGACAAGCCAGACCTCTACGACCCGCAGCTGAACCGGGCCTATGCCGAGCTCGCGGCGCACTACGGCGTCCTGGTCGACCCGGCGCGGGTCCGCAAACCCAAGGACAAGCCCAGGGTCGAACGGCAGATGCCGTATATCCGTGACTCCTGGTGGAAGGGCCGCGAGTTCACGTCCCTGGTCGAGATGCAGGCCTCGGCGCTGCACTGGTGCCGTGAGGTCGCCGGGCAACGCAAGCACCGTGGTCTGGACGGGCGCACCCCTGCGGAAGTGTTCGACGAGGCCGAGGCGGGGACGCTGACTCCATTGCCGGCCACGGCATTCACCCTGGCCGAATGGTCGCGGGCCAGGGTCGCCCCGGACGTCCACGTCAAGTCCGGCAAAGCGCTCTACTCGGTGCCGTGGAAGCTGATCGGGCAGCTCGTCGACATCCGCGCCACCGCGACGATGGTGCAGATCTTCCACCACGGCGAACTGGCCAAAACACACGTCCGCAAGGACCGGGGCCGGATCACGGACGTCGCGGACTACCCACCGGAGAAGATCGCTTTCCACCTGCGCACCCCACAGTGGTGCCGCGACCGGGCCGAGCAGACCGGACCCGCGACCGCCGCAGCCATCACCGAACTCCTCGAAGGCCAAGCGCTGCACCGACTGCGTTCAGCGCAGGCGATCCTCAACCTGGCGGGCAAGTACTCCGATACCCGCCTCGAGGCGGCCTGCCGCAAGGCCACCGCGGCCGGCGACCCGTCCTACCGCACCATCCGCAACATCCTGGCCGCCGGCCTCGAGGACATCGAACACGACCGGTCCACCGGCGACGCCGGCGCACCCGCGTTCCTGCACGGCCCCGCCGGCCTGTTCGCCGACATCATTGCGTTCCCCGGCCCGACCGCGGTCGCCGTGATTACGGCCGGCACGACGAACGCGGCCGAGTCCGACCGTCGTGACCACGCCGGTGACGACGAGCCGCAAGACGCCGCGTCATGAGCCGCGCCCAGCTCACCCCCCGGCCCACCCCGACCGAACCGACGAACGCCCAGATGAAGGCCGAGACGACACGATGACGATCCTGCGCCCCGCACTGTCCGACAGCCTCCGCGCACTGAAACTGTCCGGGATGCTCGAAACCCTCGACGCCCGCCTCGCCCAGGCCCAAGGCGGCGACCTCGGCTACCTGGAGTTCCTGCAGATCCTCTGCGACGACGAGATCACCCGCCGCGAGCAGACCGCCATGAGCCGCCGGCTGCGCCGGGCCCACTTCGACACCGAAACCACCCTCGAAGGCTTCGACTTCTCCACCAACACGAAACTCCCCGCCGCCCAGATCCGCGACCTCGCCGCCCTGCGCTGGCTCCAAGCCGGAGAATCGATCATCCTCTACGGCGCCGTCGGCGTCGGGAAGACCCATGTCGCCCAGGCCATGGGACACCTCGCCATCCGCGCCGGCGCCGAGGTCCGCTTCCACAAAACCAGCCGCATCCTCGCCGACCTCGCCGGCGGGCACGCCGACCGCACCTTCGACAAACGCCTCGCCGCACACGTCAAAGCCGACCTGCTCATCCTCGACGACTTCGCGATGCGCGAGTTCACCCCCGGCCAAGCCGACGACCTCTACGAACTGATCTCCCAACGCATCGCCGAAGGCCGCTCCAACGCCATCACCGCCAACCGCGCACCCCAGGACTGGTATCCGCTGTTCCCCAACCCCGTCGTCGCTGAATCACTGCTCGACCGGCTCATCAACACCAGCCACCAAGTCTTCATGAACGGCCCCTCCTACCGGCCGAACAAGCGACCGAAGGCCTCGTCCACCAGCAAATAGCCGACCAAAACACCACGGCAGTCGACGCGCTTCCCCCCGGAGAGACCATGGCCGACCCGGCACACCGCCCCGAGTTTCCCGCCCGAGCCGAACGCGAGGCACTCAACGCCGCGTCGCTCGCCACCGGCGCCGAAACCGGCTTCTGGGACGACCTCGGCCACCCCGCGCCGTGGCCAGACGACATCGACGAATGGACACCCGATACGGACCGAGCCGCCCCTCTACCCGGGCGACCGGACTTCTAGCCAGCACAAACTCGACAGAACAACCGTTACAAACCCGTCCGACACAACGACCTCGTCTCAGTTGATTTCAAGGTCGCCCGACCCGCCGCCCAGCACCTGCGACAACACAGCAATCGTGTCGCGCGCCTCAGCGGCGTCGGTATCGGTCGTCCAACCCTGCTGCCAAGGGCCTTGAGGACCAGCAACGAACAGCAGAACCTCAAGCGCGACAGCCGCCAACTCCGGTGCGGGCGCGGTCAGCCGAACGTCGCGAGAAAGATCATCCTCCAACGCTAGCAGGCTCTCGTCGAACTGATGCCCGCCGGGCAGACTCGCCGCAACGACCGCCGCTGCTGCCACAACTTCGTCCGGGAAGAACTCCCGCCAGAGCAGGTCGGGCTTTTCCTTCACGAACACAAACATGTGCTCCAACGCTGCCGCCCGCCGCTCAGGAGGCCGCTCGGCAAGTTGCGACAGGAAGTCCATGGCCCCATCGCTGGAGAACGGACCAGTCCCGAACGTTCCCATACTCGCTGCCTCCACCACGCAAGACGGCTGCCACCCTGAAGCTACAAGATCACAGCGATCGAGTGCGGATCGTAATCACTTCCGCGGCTCGAGGCTGAGAGGACCGGACCAATAACGTGAGCCGACCCCGGGTCAATTACGTGAGCGTCCACAATTCCGCGTTCGATGCTGTTGAGATCTCGCCGGCGGCGGACCGTCGGCGCTGGCGGCCACTCCGGCCAGGTGTTGCGCTCGACGATCGAGGTGTTGAGATCCTCGCCGGCGGCGGGCCCTCGGCGCTGGGCTTCCAGTCGGCGATGACCAGCTCGGCCGCGGTGTTGAGATCCTCGCCGGCGGCGGACCGTCGGCGCTGGCTGCGTCTGGTCACCGTTCGTGCGGCCCTGACCGCTCGTTGAGATCCACGCCGGCAAGGTGTTGAGATCCTCGCCGGCGGCGGACCGTCGGCGCTGGACCCTCGACCACGACGCGGACACCGACGAGTGGGTGCTGTTGAGATCCTCGCCGGCGGCGGACCGTCGGCGCTGGCACCACCCCGGCGCAGGTCCGGCTACTGCTGATCGACCCGTTGAGATCCTCGCCGGCGGCGGACCGTCGGCGCTGGCTCAGGCCGACATCAACCAGGCGCTGGAGGACGGGTTGAGATCCTCGCCGGCGGCGGACCGTCGGCGCGGGCGGCACGTCCAGCGGCTGGGTGATGCGCCGCCAGTTGAGATCCTCGCCGGCGGCGGACCGTCGGCGCTGGATCTCATCGCTGCTGTCGGGCCCGAAGTCCTCCCAGCTGTTGAGATCCTCGCCGGCGGACCGTCGGCGCTGGCCGGCGCCCGCAGACGTTCACGGTCACCAGGTCCGTGTTGAGATCCTCGCCGGCGGCGGACCGTCGGCGCTGGGGCCAGGGCCGGGTAGACGTACCAGCCGTCCGCGATGTTGAGATCCTCGCCGGCGGCGGACCGTCGGCGCTGGTCGTTGTGCTGCGGTTGCGAGCCGGTCCTGGTGCTCGGCGTTGAGATCCTCGCCGGCGGCGGACCGTCGGCGCTGGCCGCGGTGACGATCCACACCATGGCGAGCCGATAGGCGTTGAGATCCTCGCCGGCGGCGGACCGTCGGCGCTGGACACGAGCGGACGCAGCAGGCCGCGCGACAGCACACCGTTGAGATCCTCGCCGGCGGCGGACCGTCGGCGCTGGTGTGGCCAACGAGTACGCCATCCTCGACGAGCTCAGGGTTGAGATCCTCGCCGGCGCCGGACCGTCGGCGCTGGCATTGTCGTCGACGCCCCGGTCGTTGACGACCCGGTTGAGATCCTCGCCGGCGGCGGACCGTCGGCGCTGGGCTCAACTTCGCGTTGACCACTCTGGACCTGCGGGTTGAGATCCTCGCCGGCGGCGGACCGTCGGCGCTGGCTGGACCGCAGCTTGCCGGTCAGGACGAGGTCGGAGATGTTGAGATCCTCGCCGGCGGCGGACCGTCGGCGCTGGGATCAGCCGCGGCGACTTCGACGCCATCGTCCGCGAGGTTGAGATCCTCGCCGGCGGCGGACCGTCGGCGCTGGGCCCGCTACATCGGGCCGGTCGAGTCGGGCCGGTTCCTGTTGAGATCCTCGCCGGCGGCGGACCGTCGGCGCTGGCTGGATCGTATGTGCGGACTTCGGTGTCTAGCACGGGTTGAGATCCTCGCCGGCGGCGGACCGTCGGCGCTGGGCGGCGTGATCAAGAAGGTGACCGTAGGGGCGGTCAAGTTGAGATCCTCGCCGGCGGCAGACCGTCGGCGCTGGACGGCCTCGCACGACACCCAGGTCCCATCACGGAGAGGTTGAGATCCTCGCCGGCGGCGGACCGTCGGCGCTGGCCCGAGGGGACGCCGGCAAGGCCCCGGCCGCGATCCAGTTGAGATCCTCGCCGGCGGCGGACCGTCGGCGCTGGGCCAGCGTGGTCGCCGCCGCGGCGTCGGTCTCCGTCGGTTGAGATCCTCGCCGGCGGCGGACCGTCGGCGCTGGCCGTCCAGTACCAGCAGGCGATGGGCATCGAGGACCTGTTGAGATCCTCGCCGGCGGCGGACCGTCGGCGCTGGCCACTCGATCGCCGCCGACACCCGGGTCGTCGTGTGGTTGAGATCCTCGCCGGCGGCGGACCGTCGGCGCTGGTACCTGCCGTCATGCGGCTGCCCCGATCCGAACGTGTTGAGATCCTCGCCGGCGGCGGACCGTCGGCGCTGGTCCTCAGTCGGTCGCGGGCGGCAGCAGTTCGGCGTTGAGATCCTCGCCGGCGGCGGACCGTCGGCGCTGGCGGCGACCTGCAAGCCGATCAGGACGAGGCAAGCAAGTTGAGATCCTCGCCGGCGGCGGACCGTCGGCGCTGGGGTTGTTGGGTGGGGGTTTCAGCCGTACCCCCTCGCAGTTGAGATCCTCGCCGGCGGCGGACCGTCGGCGCTGGGCGATCGCCACCGAGCCACGCGTTCACCCGCCGTTGTTGAGATCCTCGCCGGCGGCGGACCGTCGGCGCTGGTTCGTGATCGTGGCCAGCTCGGACGCCGAGGAGAAGTTGAGATCCTCGCTGGCGGCGGACCGTCGGCGCTGGTTGCGTGCCGGGCAGCGGGCAGGCGTCGAGGATCTCGGTGTTGAGATCCTCGCCGGCGGCGGACCGTCGGCGCTGGCTTGACCAGCAGGAGCAGCAGCGACAGCAGGCAGGTGTTGAGATCCTCGCCGGCGGCGGACCGTCGGCGCTGGAGGCGTAGGTGCTCAAGGTGGCTCCTCATGCGCGCGAAGTTGAGATCCTCGCCGGCGGCGGACCTTCGGCGCTGGTCGATCTGCGCCGGCATGGGCGTGACCGTCATCGGTTGAGATCCTCGCCGGCGGCGGACCGTCGGCGCTGGTCGCGAGGCTCACCGCAGCGAACGCCCGGCTCGTCGAGTTGAGATCCTCGCCGGCGGCGGACCGTCGGCGCTGGCGGCCTAGGACCCGAGCAGGCGCGCCTTCTGGGCGGCGTTGAGATCCTCGCCGGCGGCGGACCGTCGGCGCTGGACGACGTTGACGGTGCCGGTCGGTGAGGTGAGCAGCGCGTTGAGATCCTCGCCGGCGGCGGACCGTCGGCGCTGGCGAAGATGAGCGTGTCGAGGATCGTCGACTCCTTGCGGTTGAGATCCTCGCCGGCGGCGGACCGTCGGCGCTGGGAGGGGACGACGATGCCGTCCTGGTCGGTGACCATGTTGTTGAGATCCTCGCCGGCGGCGGACCGTCGGCGCTGGGTCGAGGGTCGGGCCGCGTCGCCCCTCGGTGTCGCGCCAGTTGAGATCCTCGCCGGCGGCGGACCGTCGGCGCTGGTACATCAGCGGCGCCTACACCATTCGGCGCACCTGGTTGAGATCCTCGCCGGCGGCGGACCGTCGGCGCTGGCTCCGCCGCGACGCCCATCGCGGTCACGCCCTCGATGTTGAGATCCTCGCCGGCGGCGGACCGTCGGCGCTGGCGCTGGGCTGACTTGCCCAACGTTCGAACCCGGCAAGTTGAGATCCTCGCCGGCGGCGGACCGTCGGCGCTGGCATGTCCCGCACCGACGTACACGCCCCGTACTGGGTGTTGAGATCCTCGCCGGCGGCGGACCGTCGGCGCTGGCTCGTACGGCTCGCCGTCCGTGGCGCCGGTGCCGTCGACGTTGAGATCCTCGCCGGCGGCGGACCGTCGGCGCTGGACGATCAACTCGGCGAAGTTGCTCCTGGCTTTCTTCTGGTTGAGATCCTCGCCGGCGGCGGACCGTCGGCGCTGGCCGACGCCATTACCAGCATCCTGGCCGACTACCACCTGTTGAGATCCTCGCCGGCGGCGGACCGTCGGCGCTGGTCCTCGACGAGCTTCTCCGCGTACCGCGCGGCGAGGTTGAGATCCTCGCCGGCGGCGGACCGTCGGCGCTGGTCACATGTGGACCTCATCGTTCTGGCGCAACGCCGGTGTTGAGATCCTCGCCGGCGGCGGACCGTCGGCGCTGGCTGGTCGCAATCGGGCTCTCGGCGTCCCACGACCGGTTGAGATCCTCGCCGGCGGCGGACCGTCGGCGCTGGCGGGGAGCGGGAAGTAGGGCGCCTGGTTGCCCGTGCTGTTGAGATCCTCGCCGGCGGCGGACCGTCGGCGCTGGACGACTTCCCCTCGGAGCGCAGCTCGGTGGCGTAACCGTTGAGATCCTCGCCGGCGGCGGACCGTCGGCGCTGGCCTATACAACTGGCTGCTGCCGGTGGCCGCAAGCTTGTTGAGATCCTCGCCGGCGGCGGACCGTCGGCGCTGGGTTGCTAGAACAACACATGATTGGACCGACGACGATGTTGAGATCCTCGCCGGCGGCGGACCGTCGGCGCTGGGCCAAGGAGGTCCGCGCCTACGTGCAGGCCAACGCCAAGTTGAGATCCTCGCCGGCGGCGGACCGTCGGCGCTGGCCAGTACGCGTTCTTCATGTGCGCCGTCTCCAGCGCGTTGAGATCCTCGCCGGCGGCGGACCGTCGGCGCTGGGAGCTGCAGCGTCTGGCGGACGCGTGGAAGGAGCCGCTGTTGAGATCCTCGCCGGCGGCGGACCGTCGGCGCTGGCTGCTCGCGTTCTAGGAGGGTCGCCGGTGAAACCGCAGTTGAGATCCTCGCCGGCGGCGGACCGTCGGCGCTGGACTCCGGCGCCGTCGACTTCGCGAAGGCCGTCACCGCGTTGAGATCCTCGCCGGCGGCGGACCGTCGGCGCTGGCGGCAAGCCGCCCGTGCACGAGTGCGACGAACCGGAGTTGAGATCCTCGCCGGCGGCGGACCGTCGGCGCTGGTGGGCGTAGTTCATGGTGGCGACCGCTGCGGCGATCAGGTTGAGATCCTCGCCGGCGGCGGACCGTCGGCGCTGGTGTGTCGGCTTCTCCGGATCCGGCTTCCCCGGATCCGGTTGAGATCCTCGCCGGCGGCGGACCGTCGGCGCTGGCTGTCCGTGGAGAACATCGAGGTGTCCGGGCGGGGTTGAGATCCTCGCCGGCGGCGGACCGTCGGCGCTGGGCGTCCACCGGTGCTGACCATGACGCCCCCTCCCGGGTTGAGATCCTCGCCGGCGGCGGACCGTCGGCGCTGGCTGCGAGGGACTTGAACCCCCACCGTGTCCCCGTCCTGTTGAGATCCTCGCCGGCGGCGGACCGTCGGCGCTGGACGACGGGGTGAACGCCGTCGCCGACTGCTCGGGGTTGAGATCCTCGCCGGCGGCGGACCGTCGGCGCTGGACGAACCCGGAGCTTGAGTTCGAGCACTTCCTGGCGGAGTTGAGATCCTCGCCGGCGGCGGACCGTCGGCGCTGGTTGGCTGCGGCAGAAATTCCTGCTGCGCACCGACCTGTTGAGATCCTCGCCGGCGGCGGACCGTCGGCGCTGGGCCAGACACCGACTGGAAGCGCGAGTACCACTCGTTGAGATCCTCGCCGGCGGCGGACCGTCGGCGCTGGTTCAGGAGATGCCCGGCTACTCGTGGGATGACGAGTTGAGATCCTCGCCGGCGGCGGACCGTCGGCGCTGGCCGCCGTTTCGTGCCGCACCGCGCGATCGAGCATTAAGTTGAGATCCTCGCCGGCGGCGGACCGTCGGCGCTGGGCGCATCGAGCCGAGGCCGCGGGCCTACCACCCCGGTTGAGATCCTCGCCGGCGGCGGACCGTCGGCGCTGGGCCGCGCGGGGCGTGAAGACGCGGCGGAAGTTGTAGTTGAGATCCTCGCCGGCGGCGGACCGTCGGCGCTGGCGTGGCCCCGAACCCGAGCTGCCGAACGTGGCATTCGGTTGAGATCCTCGCCGGCGGCGGACCGTCGGCGCTGGTCGACGCGGCGCGCGAGCGGGCCGAGGCCTGGTCAGGGTTGAGATCCTCGCCGGCGGCGGACCGTCGGCGCTGGTCGAAGATCATCGAGTCGAGGATCACCGACTCCTTGCGGTTGAGATCCTCGCCGGCGGCGGACCGTCGGCGCTGGTCATCCCCACCCAGTCCCGCGTGAAGTTTTACGCGAGTTGAGATCCTCGCCGGCGGCGGACCGTCGGGGCTGGGGCGTCGGCCGCGGTGGCGGTGTCGGCGGTGTCTCGGGTTGAGATCCTCGCCGGCGGCGGACCGTCGGCGCTGGCGCGCAGCACACCATCAGCCGCCGAACAGAAAGAGGTTGAGATCCTCGCCGGCGGCGGACCGTCGGCGCTGGCCTCCGTGGCGTCGCTGCTCGGCGTGCCCGACCTGCTGGTTGAGATCCTCGCCGGCGGCGGACCGTCGGCGCTGGGGCCGTGAGGCGGACAGCCTGATCGAGATGCTGCTGTTGAGATCCTCGCCGGCGGCGGACCGTCGGCGCTGGTCTTGGGTGTCAGGGCGACACCCCGCCGCCCCAACAGTTGAGATCCTCGCCGGCGGCGGACCGTCGGCGCTGGGGCGGCGCGGCGGACGTCGTCGAGCGGCATGTATTCGGTGTTGAGATCCTCGCCGGCGGCGGACCGTCGGCGCTGGGTCGACGTGGAACGCCACGGTCGCGCTCAAGACGGGTTGAGATCCTCGCCGGCGGCGGACCGTCGGCGCTGGTTGGGGTCCGATGGTGATGAGCAACAGTGCGCTGGAGTTGAGATCCTCGCCGGCGGCGGACCGTCGGCGCTGGCCGGATCCGCCGACCTCCTCCCAGCCGTTCGACCGGTTGAGATCCTCGCCGGCGGCGGACCGTCGGCGCTGGACAGCTCGTCTTCGCGGCCCTGCTCGCTGAGGTCGGCGTTGAGATCCTCGCCGGCGGCGGACCGTCGGCGCTGGATGCCGGCCTCGTCGCCGAGCTCGCGGAACGCGGCGATGTTGAGATCCTCGCCGGCGGCGGACCGTCGGCGCTGGCCTCGGCGGGCTCGACGACCTCGACCGGGTCGTGGTTGAGATCCTCGCCGGCGGCGGACCGTCGGCGCTGGGCGTCCGTCACCCAAGGCATCCTCACCATCACCAGCCCGTTGAGATCCTCGCCGGCGGCGGACCGTCGGCGCTGGTGGTGTCGAGTGCGCGCTGCTGCTCGTCGGCCGTGTTGAGATCCTCGCCGGCGGCGGACCGTCGGCGCTGGTCGCGCATGTAGTGCGCGAGCCGGAACGCGGCGTCGGTGTTGAGATCCTCGCCGGCGGCGGACCGTCGGCGCTGGCAGGCCCTGACGCAAGGCGCACCAATGCGAATTGTTGTTGAGATCCTCGCCGGCGGCGGACCGTCGGCGCTGGCTGCCCACCGGTGCTGACCATGACGCCCCCCTCGGGGTTGAGATCCTCGCCGGCGGCGGACCGTCGGCGCTGGCCGCGACGGGCCTGTTCGGTCCGTACGACAACGCCGCGTTGAGATCCTCGCCGGCGGCGGACCGTCGGCGCTGGCCGGACCGCGACCGGCACCGGCTCCGCGACGAACCCGTTGAGATCCTCGCCGGCGGCGGACCGTCGGCGCTGGGACGAGCAGTTCCTCGTGCACGGTGTCCATGACGATGTTGAGATCCTCGCCGGCGGCGGACCGTCGGCGCTGGTCGATCCGACCGGCGACACCGTCCAGATGGCGTTCCTGTTGAGATCCTCGCCGGCGGCGGACCGTCGGCGCTGGGAGACCGGCGAACAGGCGCGGCGGCCCAGCTGGGAGGTTGAGATCCTCGCCGGCGGCGGACCGTCGGCGCTGGGCACCATCCACGCGTCCAGGACCCGACGCCCCGACCCGTTGAGATCCTCGCCGGCGGCGGACCGTCGGCGCTGGCCAGGACATGCCGACGTAGGTGAGGGCGCCGAGGTTGTTGAGATCCTCGCCGGCGGCGGACCGTCGGCGCTGGCGCGGGTGCCGGCCGGGACCGTGACCCGTAGCTGCGCCGAGGTTGTTGAGATCCTCGCCGGCGGCGGACCGTCGGCGCTGGCCCCGGTACCAGTGCAGGGCGTGTTCGTGGACGCGGCGGTTGAGATCCTCGCCGGCGGCGGACCGTCGGCGCTGGCTCCCGTAGCCATCCGGGGCCGGGAGCACGAAGCGTTGAGATCCTCGCCGGCGGCGGACCGTCGGCGCTGGGAGCACGCCGCGGAGCCCGCCGACGGGATCGCCCGATGGTTGAGATCCTCGCCGGCGGCGGACCGTCGGCGCTGGCAGGCCGCCTGCAACTGCCTGTGCGCTCAGCACCGGGTTGAGATCCTCGCCGGCGGCGGACCGTCGGCGCTGGCCAAGACCGCGTTCGACCTGCTCACGGTCAGCATGCAGTTGAGATCCTCGCCGGCGGCGGACCGTCGGCGCTGGGCTTTGCGAGCAGTGAGAATGGGGATCGCCGTATCGCCAGGCAATCATCTCCGTGCAAAAATTGTCCGTTTCACCCAGTTCTGCCCCTAGGAACCGAGCGCATAAGATCGTCGCGCTCGAGGTTCCTAGATCATTTAAAGGATGTGATCGCCGTGGTGTGGCGCGAGTTGCGCGACGCCGAGTCGCTCGACGGCTTGGAGGGTGCCTGTGGTGAGGCGGTACATCCGGATGTTGTCGACAGTGTGGTCAATGACATCGGACAGTAGTTGGCGTAGTGCCGGTAGTTGCGCGGCGGTGCACGCTACTTCGAAAACCGACTTCTGGACCCTGATGCCGTGACCTTCGCAGATCTTCGCGACGCGGCGGAGCCGCTGCGCGCCCGCTGGCGTTGTGGTGTCGACGTCGTAGGTGACGAGGTACTCCATCAGGCCGGACTCCATGGGATGTAGTGCGGTGTGTCTCCGCGCAGGTGCCGGGCGAGCAGCCGGGCCTGGATGAGTGGTAGCACGGCGGCGGGGAGGTCGCGTCCGAGGTGTCGGTGTGGCCATGGGCGTGACCGTGCTTCGCTCCATAGCGCGAGGTAGGCGCGTCTGCCGTCGTCGTTGAGTTCGCATGCTTTGCCGGGGTGGTCAACGAAGTGCTGCGGGAGGAGTTGACGGCGGTTGAAGGCGGTGAACACCAATCGGTCGACCAGGAGTTGCCGCATTTCCTCCATCAGGTCCAGCGCGAGCGCGGGCTTGCCGGGTCGGATGCCGTGCAGGTACCCGATGTAGGGGTCCAGTCCGACGTGCTCGAGGGCGCCGTGGACCGCGATGCGCAGCATGCCGTAGCCGAAGGAGAGCGCTGCGTTGACCGGGTCGGTGGGCGGCCGGCTGACCCGGTGCGTCGGTGCACCGACCTGGGAGTGTTCCGTGAGGAGGTGACGCCACATACCGACGTATCGTTTGGCGGCTTGGCCTTCGATGCCGAGCACGACGTTGATGTTGTCGGTCGGTGGTAGTCCGCCCAGGTCCAGTGCGATGGCGTTCGCGGCGGTGCGGAGTGCCTGTTGCCGGGTGCCTTTGGCGTCGGCTGCGGCTCGGAGCAGCACCTGTCGGGTGTTCTGGAGTTTGCCCGCGACAAAGCCGCGTGCGATGTCGAGCCGGCGCTCGTGGTCGCGAAGCGCATCGTGCTGGGCTACCCGCAGTAGCGGGTTGCCGCCTTGCGGTCCGATCACGCGGGCCCGGAATCGGCCGTTGCCGGACAGCCAGGTCACCGAGCGTTGGTCGGCGGCGCAGCGGTGCAGGAAGTCGTCGGTCACGGTGACACCGCCGAATGCTACGACGTGGTCGATCCGGATGAGCGGGAGCCGTTTGGCGCCGTTGTCGGGGTGGTAGACCCGCACGGCGTCGGCGTCGAGGTGGACGCTGCTGCCAGGGGTCATCACGTAGAGGGTGTTCTTGATCAGTTCAGGCATGCCAGTCACCGAGGGGTCGGGGTGTGTAGAGGTCGACCGGGCCGGCCAGTGCGTGAGGCAGGCAGTCGTCCAGTAGTGAGCAGCGACGGCACCGCCGGTCGGCGACGGGTCTGGGAAGGTTCGGTGCGGTGAGCACGGCACGCAGTGCTGTGACGGTGTCGGTCACTGCGGCGAGCAGTTCTCTGGTGAGGTCAACGCGGTGGCGGCGGCGGTCGGCGTGCGTGAAGACCTCTCCGTGCGGGACGTCGAGGTCGAGCATTTCGCGGAGGCAGTGCGCCTGCGCGGCGACCTGAACGTCGGCTGGCCCGCCGGGCTGATACCGGCCAATTTTGTGCTCGACGGGCACGGCCCGCCCGTGGCCGATCTCCACCACGTCGCATCGGCCGTACACGCCGAGCGCGGCGCTCCAGACTGGGACGGCGTAGTGCTGCCGGTATCCGGGCGCTGCGGTCGCCCGGACACCGGGCCGGTCGACCCGTTCGTGGGCGAGGTTGCCGCGAACGGTGTTGACGTCGTCGGTGAACACGCCTTCGACGTGGATGAGGGCGGCCTGGCGGGGGCAGTAGGCGTAGTGTTCCAGTGCTGACAGCGGGATGCGGCCAGCGTTGTCGTCCCCGTCAGGCCACCAGGTCATGGTCGTGCTCCTCAGCCGGCCAGGGCTTCGAAGGTGATCCCGGGCGGGAGTGCATCGACATCTTCGGTGATCTTGTAGTCGGTGAAGGCGCGCGGGTTTTCGACGCCGGTCAGCCGCTGCACCCGTACCCGTTCGAGGAGGGGCTGGGCCGCGGCGTTGCCGAACGCGTCAGCATGGCTGAACACGTAGAGCCCGCGCAGGGTCATGATGCCCCGGGTTGCGGTCCGGTCGTGGTCGAGCATGAGTTGCAGAGTCCGGTACAGCGCGGTCAGATCCTCACCGCTGACCCCGGTCTTCGCGGCGATCGCCGCGGAGTAGTGGAACTGGACGCGGTACAGGCCGTAGGGCACCGTCCATTTGCTGCCCATCTCCGTCCGCTCACCATTGTCGATATCTGCTTGTCGGGTCTGGGTGACCCGGGTGATGGCGTGCGATACCGGCAGTACGGGGTCGATGGAGCGGGCCATGCCGAACTGCAGTGGGCCGCGGATCTGGCCCAGGGCTTTAGTGTCGCCGGTGGACAGCACCGCGCCGAAGAGGCGTACGTCGACGTATCGGCTGCTCATCCACTGTCGTGCAGCCTCTGCCTGTTCCGGCGTGATCTTGCGCGACTTCAGTTCGATGCCGGTGGCGGTGTAGGACTCGGCGGTGCGGGTGTTGAGTGCGTGGCCAGCCTCGACGAACACCTGGTACCGGTCGGTGGGGTAGCCCAGGTGTTCGGCGGTGAGCCCGATGGTGTCACGGATCTTGCGTTTGATGGCGACGTCGGTGACCAGGCCGTGGCCGGTTGCCTCGTCGATCCGGGGGCGGTTGCCGCCGTCGGGGTCGCCGTTGGGGTTGCCGTCGGTGACGTCGAAGAACATGACCGCGTCGTGGCGGACTCGTGGATCGGTCGTCTCGGGCTTCACTGCTCGTCGTTCCCTTCATTGGAGGCATCGGCCGGTTCGTCGGCGTCGGTGGTGGGCATCTGGTCAACCGGTACTTCGGGAGCTTTGCCGGCCTTGGCCATGCGGACGTCGTGGGCCTGCTGATGGAAATAGCCGAGGATGAACCATGACTGGCTCTGCGCGTCGGCGAGCGGATCGACCGGAGCGTCGAGCCGGTCCTGCAGTTCGCGCACTCGGACCCGGTAGCGGGTGGCGGCACGGCGGGCCTTCTCGGCCCGATCCCGGACGCCTGGTTCTGTACTGGGGGTGCTGGCGGTGCTGTCCAGCTTCTTGATCCAGGCCGGGAACAGTTGCAGGCCCTGGACCAGCGCGACCCGCGGATTGGCCACGGCGCCGGCGAAGTAGCGGTGGAAGAACGTGGTGTTGGGCTGTTCATCCTTGGGGTAGGCGCTGTACTGCAGCGACTCGAGCACCGCGAAGAGGCGGCCGCAGAGGTAGGCGGGGTGGTCCTGTTTCTCGTCGAGCACGGCCGTGGGCCCTTCTCCTGTTCGTTGCGGATGACGAGTGAGCGCGACCCGCAACAGCGCGATGCGCGGACCGTCGATCTTCAGGTCGGTACGAACACGGCGAACCATGTGCGCCAGCACGTGCGGCGGCAGGGCTTCACCGTGCAGGCCTGCCTGCAGCAGCATCCGGGCCAAGTCGTCGGGGCGATCGGCCGCCTTGTCGGTGAGCGGGATGTACCGGCCGCCGCGCTCGGAGCGGTCCGGCAGCCACTGCCCAGCGCACCGGATGAGCAGCCAGATCGGGTACCCGACCGGCTGGTCCCGGCCACGCGGAGCGATCTGGTGATCGACGAACCATGTCTTGACGTTGCGTTCCGCGTCGTCGAGCGGCATTTCAATCCAGTGGTGGATCACGAGTCGCGCCACGTTGCCCGATAACGTCACCGAGCAGAAGGTATGCCGCCCAGGGCTGCGGCGCTGCTGTCCGGTGACCAGCGAGTGCAGGTATTCGCTGATCCGATCGAGGGTGCCGTCGAGCATCGCGATGGTGTCGCTGCTGGCTCCGTCGCTGACCCACCACGCCATCCGGGTGCGCTGACGGGGGTAGACGAAGTTGCCGCGAACGTCGGACAGGATGGCGTACAGGTTGGCCACTGCTGCTTGGCCGCAGCCGACACAGATCGGTGACCCGGCGAGCCCCTCGTCGAAGTCGTAGGTGTGGATGCGTTTGTTCGCCGAGAGCAGGGCGATCTCCTGATCGGCGCCAGGGATCAGCGCCTTCGGCAGCGCCTGTGGCATCCGGCCCAGCAACGGTCGGTCCGGCAGCCCGCAGACCAGGCACAGCCCGCGTCGTCCGCCGCCGTCGGACCCGGCACCGCCCTTGCGCTCCTGGACCACTGTTTCCCATACGGCCCACACCGAGTCGCAGTCGGTGACACGCCGGCCGTCGACGGCGACGATCACCAGATCACGGGAGGTCCACTTCATGCCACTCGGCGGTGCGGGTGGCGTGCCACGGTCGTAGAACGCCGACAGGGCTTGCGCCGCCCGGTCGCCGGGGTGTTCCCGCGCCCATCGGCGGGACAGCTCGACAAACGCCCGGTGCGCCTCGGCGACCCGTTCGGGCTTCGACTTGTCATCGACCCAGCCAAGGACGTACTGCGCATCATCGACGCCGATCGTCGGCGCGATACCCGAGGTGCGTCCCGCGTTCGGAACTAGGATCGGTCGGCCGAACTTCGTCGACCGCTGCGAAGTGTCAGCGAGGGGTACCAGGCCGGTATAGTTGCCGTCCCCGTCGAGGTTCAGCTCCCACCCGACAACGCGGACGCGGCTGTACGGGCGATGCCTCTCCTCATCGTCATCGTCGACGGGGCGTCGGTAGCCCACCAATCGGCGTAGCAACATCAGACCACCCCGGACGGCGATGGCACACTGCCTGCAATGCCCTGTGCCGGGATGTTCAGCACGCCGCGCTCCAATCGTGCGGTGAACCAGTCGAACCGGGCCGGCGGTCCATAATGGATCCGGTGCAGCATGATCCCCAGATCCTCGGTGACATCGATCGGCGCCCGGTCGTCCGGCGGGAAGAAGTCAGCGGGGAACTCTTTCGCTCCCATGAACGGCTGCTGGAAACACGCTCCTCGGTTGACCCGCCGCCGGAACTGCTCCCGATACGCCGCATCGGTCTTGTCGGCGTGTGCGAGTAACTCCACCTGTGCGTGGATGCGGTACTCGACATCACGCAGGCACAATGCGCTTCGCTGATCGCGGCTGGCCACCGTGTCGACCCGCCGCCCGTTGCCGACCGCGTCGGCGAGGCTGGGCAGGTCATGGGTTTCGTTGCGGCGCAAGGTGAACTGCCTGATCGGTCGAAGCACCTCGATCCGCACCGGTACCCATCGGAATTCCGGCTTCCAGAAGATGGCGTCCAGCACACCGGTCGCCGCAGTCGGGGTCATCACCGGGTAGGTGACCCGTTCGACCCGTAGTTCCGGGCGGGTGAACAACGCACCCTCAGCACGGACTTGCACCACCACCGGGGGCTGACGTTGTTGTCGCGGGGAGTCGATCACAGCAGATAGTCCTCCTTCAACGAGGTGACGAGGTGCCGCCACCTCACGGCCGCTACCAGTCCTACAGCAGGACTGCCGGGATACGCCTGGCTCCAGCGGACGCGCACCAGGCGCGCCCGCTGGATGATCCGACAAGGGTCTACTTCCCTCGTTCTTTGGTGATTGAGACCCTCGGGGCTGCCTTCGCTGCCCCGCTGCTGTCGCCTCGACGGGACGTCGTGGATGCTACCCCATTCCATCAAAGAACCAGTAGACACGACCATCAATAGTTGGTTAGCCTCGACCCGCAAGGCGCAACTACCGCAGCGGCGGTTGAACGACTGGGAGTCGCCGCAGAGAGGCAACTGGCGCCGGTCGTCGCGCAGGGAGCCGCCCCAACGGCCAGTCAAGTACCAGCCAAGAGGAGCCGTCAGTGGGCGCACAGCGGCAATCCCATGTACCGTCGCACGGTCCCGGCCACGGAGGCTCCGCCTCGCTGCGAGCTGTATGGGTAGCCATAACCCTCGTTGTCGCGGCGATCGCTGGACTGCTGACTGGCCTACTGGCCTGGCTGGGTGGCGCGAATATCGCCAACGCCATCCTCAGCGGCGGGGCGGCATTTGGCGTGACGACCCTGCTGATCTTGGCGGTGATCGAGTTCCTCGATCGCGGGAGTGCTTGACCGACATTTCCAGGGGGGACCAGCCGCAGCGTTGTATGCAATGTCAGGTGATGACTCCGACGCCGGCCTGTCATAGCAGGTAGTCCCCCTCTCTGGGTTCGAGCACGATGCCGAATCCGTCGTCGTATTCGCCGCGCCATTGCTGCAAGTCCCCGATCACCGGATCGAGGTTCGCGGCGATCTCGGCGCGCTGCGCAGTTCGGCGACGCAGAGCGGTGATGTACGGCTGGAGTTGCCGCAGCGCTCGCATGTCCGGCTGGGACCCGCGCAGGTTGTCCAGGCACTCTCGGACAGCCTCTTGCGTGGCCTGGTCGCCGTACGGCACGAGCACGGGTACGGTGTCGTCGGTGATCATCCGGAAGGCGAGCTCACGGTCCCGTTGCACGCCGCCCGGGGACTTCAGCGGCCCGTCAGTAACGGCGACGAAGTCCCACTTACGCCGGTTCCCAGCGATGACCTTCGCAGGACTGCCCCGGTCCTCGATGCCGAGCGTCCGATAGAGATCCGGAAAGTATGCGGCCAGCGCCGCCTGATCCTCAGGTTCGGCTTTGTCCCGGCCGAAGTAGACCCGCGCCTTGTGGATCTGGGTGGGGTAGGACGGCGGGAGTCCACCATCGGCGGGGTCGAAGATGACGACCAGACCCCCACGGCTCCCGAGATTGCCCTCGCGGTTGCACCGTCCGGCGACCTGGGCCAACGATTCGGGCGGCCCGACGGCCCGGAAGGCCACCGGAAAGTCCAGGTCAACACCCGCCTCGACCAGGGAGGTACTGACCAGCAGAACCGGCTGACCGTGTCGAAGCAGCTCCCGGACGGTGCGGAGCACACGGTGCCGGTGGGCGGGGCACATGCCGGTGGACAGGTGCAGCACCGACGATCCATGCGAGTCGTCCTTGCGCGCCTGCTCGAAGGCCGTCCGCGCGTCGCGGACAGTGTTGACCACCAGGAGTGCCTGCGCATGGTCGGCGGCCTCCTGCACCATCTCCGCCAACGCGGGCCTCGGATCCAGCCGCCAGTCGAACTCGACCCGCTGGCACTCGGCGAAGAACGCCGCCGGTGAGGGCACTATCTCGTACGCGTGCAGGTCCTTCAGCGGTCCCAGCGCATGCACTGCCGGCTGCGTCGCCGACGACAACACTACGGTCACACCGAACCGCTGCGACAAGATGCGCAGTGCGTCTGCGATCTGCGGCAGCAGGCGATGCGGCAGCGCTTGGACCTCGTCCAGCACAAGCACCGAGTTTGCGATCCGGTGCACCTTGCGCATCCGCGACTGTGTCCGGCCGAACAGCGACTCGAACAACTGCACGGTGGTGGTGACCACGAACGGCGCATCCCAATTCTCCGCAGCCAGACGCCGCCACGAATGGTGTCGCTCACCCGAATCCGGGTCGTCCATCTCGACGTGGCTGTGATGCTCAAGGACGACCCGTTCGGCCTCTGGGTCCTCCGGGTCAAGCAGCTTCCGGTACACCGCCGCGTTCTGCTCAGTGATCGTGATGAACGGCACCGCGACAATCACCCGCCGCTTGCCATGCATCGCGGCATGCTTGAGCGCGAAGCCGGCAGCCGCGATCGTCTTCGCCGTGCCGGTGGGAGCCGTCAGCCGGAAGATCCCCGGAGCCTGCTCAGCGGCAGCCATCGCGGCGCTGAAGACCCGCTCCCGCCGGTCGTCCATCTGCCCCGGTGACCGCCTGGTAAGAAAGTCCGAACGACGTGCCAGAAACCGTTCGAGCAGGTACTGAGCATCCAGGTCCTGGCCCACTCTCGGGGCCCCGTTCTCCCGGTGCGCCTGCGTGTCGAGCACGTCGGCATCCACGAGGCAGGAGAACAGGAATCGCAGGAGAAACTCCTGGGTCATCGTGTCGCCGTCCGGGCCGAGGTCCGAAGACAGTCTGGGCACCTGGGTGAACATCTCCGGCACCGCGACGCGCAACAGTCGCTCGGCGTCGGCCCACCGGCCGCGCCGCAACCGCCGCTCGTGCTCGTCGTCCTCACCGAACAGCTCGTCGACCTTGCTCTGATTGGTCAGGCCGCCGTGGTGCCCGGCCACTGCGAACTCGACCGGCCGCAACCCGTGACGGCGAGCGAGTTGCACTCCGAACGACTTGTGGTCCAGCCCGACTCTGCCGTTCGTCGGCTCCACCAGCAGTAGCCTGTCTTGCCACTCCTGCCAGCACTTACCGCCGTCGTGGATCAGCCCGGCCCACCACGCCAACTCACCCAACCCAAAAGGCGACGCGAATACGCGTGCCAGACCCGCCGTTCCGCGGAGATGGTCCTCAATGCGATGTCGGTGGCCGAACCGGTTTTTGCTGTGTGCCCACACGGCGGTCTCCTCGGGTGCGCTGACACCCGACACAGAACCACAGGGGTACGACAGAAACCGACGGCATTCACGTCGTTGCCAACCAACGGAGCCATGGGGACGGCACATGTCTAACCGATCGGCACAACCGCTCGATCTGACCGGACACCCCGATTCCCCGATCAAGCACCTCGCCCCAACCGTGCAGCCACCGACGGCGCCGAACCAGAGCCCGACGCCGGGGTCAGGCTCTGCGTCGGTGGATAGCCTCGACGAAGAAGATGCCGAGCTGCCCGAGCTCATCGATTGGCTACACCGCAACGAGAAGGAGCGGCGGGAACTGCGCAACAAGCACGCCGGACTTATGCGTGCGATCGTCCGCAAGCCTGGCGGCCGGGCTCAGGCCGGCGAACTGGTCGCCTCGACACGAAGACCACCCGGGTCCGCGAGCGGGCCGCCGGCCTCGCGCTGGTGGTCTACCGCGGCTCGAACACTGAGAAGGTCGACGAAGACGGCCGGCTGTACGGCGAGACCGGTCAAGGACGAGGGCACCCAGTGGGAGGCCGACCGCAAGTGGTTCCTACTCGCTCGGGGCAAGTACGACCGCTACATGGGGTCGGATGCACCCCTGGACCAACCGCGCGCGTCGCCGCATACATCGAGGCATTGCTGGCCAGATACCCGGACCTCACCACCGATGCAGGAGAAGACAGCCCCTGGTCCACCGGGCCGCCAATCAATCCTCGCGGCCGAGCTGCTCGCCGCCGCGCTGGTCGGGGCGGCGGGTTACGCCTCCGTGGTGTACCCGCTGGCCAAGTTGGCCACTCCTTGCACCCGCAGACGCCGGATCCGCAACCGATCTGGAACGTGGATCACGCACTGATGTGAAGGGCCGCACGGCCAACTGGCAGTCCGCAGGCACAACCCCACCAGGTGGGCACCCGGGACGCATCCACGCTCTGCCCGGCATGGACCTGTTCGGCATCGCTTGCGCCGGGCATCGCCTCCTGAACTGGCTGAGCGCCCGCGCCGATGCCGAGCCCGCGATGCTGACATCAGGAGCACCCGGTCCGCGCTGGAGCCGTACTACTGCGCCGCCGGCCTGATCATGGTGGAGCAGCCACGGCTGCGTTCGGGACCGCTACAGATCGGCAGCACAACCTACTGCCATCGCCTACCGCCTGCTGGATGGCCACGCCAGTTCTGGTGGCAAGGTTGTGGAATCGCAACTGGCCGCGACCTATCGGCGGGCAGTGAGGTAACGTGACGTGCTCCAGCCGCCAGCGCAATCACTGTCGGTGAACCCCGGAAAGCAAACGGGACACAGCATCGATCAAAGATCTCCGAGTGTTGCCCGTTGCCGCTCGCCGGCACGCGCCCATCGTGATCACCGCAAGGAAAGCGGCTAGCACGCGAAGCCAGGGTTAGCTTCGCAGGCATGCTGAGCAAATGCTGGGCCAATCAGATGATCGCGGAAGTTTTCGCAGCTCAGAGCTTGTTTGGCCTGAGATCACCCAGATCTACGAGGGCACGAATCAAGTGCAACGGATCGTGATGGCGAGGCAGCTGCTCAACGGCTGACTTAGCGCGTTTTCGCAGTTCAAAGCCGGTGCTGCGGAGCGTAGCGATCGAGATTCGCGAGCCCGGCTGCACCGAGCGCTCGTGATTTACGAGCAACACGTTAACGATGATCGAGATGCGTTTTTCCGCACTTCAGAGCGATTGTGGCCATCGCAGCCATTGTCGGCTCGGAGAACGGCATCCTGGGGAAATCCTGGGTTGCAAGCCCGGAATTGCGAATGCATCGACGGCGCGCACGGTGGATGAGGGGCACTGCCGCTCGATCTGACCGAAGGCTGGACAGCGGCGCCGGTCCATCTCAGCGAGGCCGTGCTGATGCTGCAATGTGCGCTACATATGATACACTTTGCAGCATGTCCTCGGTAGGCATGCTGACTCGTCTGGCGACAGAGCTCGCCGAGGATCAGTGGGGGCTGTTAACCCGCGCCCAGGCTCTCGCGATGGGGGTGCCTCGAGCGACCTTTGCTCGTCTGGTTGCGGCTGGGGCACTAGTGCGCGTGGCGCACGGTGTGTACCGGGTCGCCGGGGGGCCGGATGCCGGTCATCTTGATCTGCGGGCCGCGTGGCTGCAGTTCGATCCACTCACGCCAGCGTGGCAGCGGGTGCAGTCCGACCGTGTGGCAGTCGTGTCCCATCGATCCGCAGCCGAGTTGTACGGTCTCGGAGACCTGATTGCCGACATTCACGAGTTTGCCGTTCCGGTACGAACGCAGACGCGACGGCAGGACGTACGGCTGTATGTACGTCAGGTTCCGCCGGAAGACCGGGACCTGACCGGCGGGTTGCCAGTGACGCGGGCGCACCGGATCGTGGCAGATCTGCTGGATGTACACGAGGACGGGAGCGCGGTGGCCACGATCGCGGTGGAGGCCGTCCGGCGCGGACTGACGACCGTGAACAAGATTGCTGAGTCGGTGGCACCGTTCGCCCGCAGATACCAGGCGGACGACGGCACGGCGCTGGCGAACCAGTTGCTGAGCAATGCCGCATGACGGAGTCATTCCCGTACGGGTCGCCTGCAGCGTTGCGGGCGGCGTTGACGGATCGGTTGAAGAAGTTGGCGCGCGCGTCCGCGTTCACGGTGACCGATTTGCAGCGCCAGTTCGCCTATGACCGGCTGCTGTCCCGGGTCTTCAGCGCGCCGGATGCTGATCGGTGGGTGCTCAAGGGTGCCGCCGCGCTGCTGGCACGCTTGGAGGTGGCTCGCCACAGTAAGGACATCGACCTGTCCTGGCAGTCCGCGGCTGACCTCGATGAGGCAGAGCAGGCGTTGCGGGCCGCCGCTGGGCGGAACCTGGGTGACTTCTTCGTGTTCGAAATCGGGCCACCGACCCCGCTCGTCGGCGACAAGGGGCGGCGGTTCGCTGTCGTGGCCGGACTGGGTGGGCGGCCGTTCGCGTCATTCTCGGTGGATCTGGTCGCGGGGCATTCGATGACCCACCCGCCGGAGGTCGTATCGCCCTTGGTCTCGGTGGAGATTCCCGGGCTGGCGCGGGTGAACTACCGGGCCTACCCGCTCGTCGACCACATCGCGGACAAGGTGACGGCGTGCCTGGAAACGCATGCTCGCAGCGATGGGGCGGTGTCAGTGTCGAGTCGCTACAAGGATCTGGTCGACCTGGTGCTGATCGCTCGTACTCAGCAGCCCGTCGCTGCCGACTTGCGGCGCGCCTTGCTGTCGGAGACCGCGCGTCGCGGGGTCGGGCTGCCGACGGACTTCATGGTGCCGGGATCGCTGTGGCCGGCCGGGTACGAGACGAAAGCCGCCGAACTGTCGCCGATTTTTGAAAATTGACCCCGTTTGGGTTCGGGAATTTTGACCCCTCCCGTGGTTGGTCAGTTGTGGTTGGTGCGGTCTTTGTTGAG
>NZ_JBFAJA010000107.1:0-43091 GCF_040654975.1 Dactylosporangium sp. NPDC050588
CGGGCGACACCTCCGGCTTCGGCGGTCTGCGCCGGCGCCGCGAGGTCGAGCTGGACTCGCCGCGGCCGTTCGGCGGGGACGTCGACGACGCCGGGCTCATGGTCCGGCTCACCTGGCGCCGCGCCGACCGCGGCTGACCGGCACGGCCCCCGGCGCGCGGCGCCGAACCGGGCAGGGTCCAGGCATCGACTCTGTACTATTGACTGCCTGGCTGCGTGTCCCTGTCAGGGCGCCGGCCGATACGCACGGGGGGTGCACTTGAGTTTGCGGTTCCGCCTGCTCGGCAGTCTCGAGGCGGACATCGGAGGCCAGCTGGTCGACCTCGGTCACGGCCGGCAGCGATCCGTGCTGGCGGTGCTGCTGGTCGACGCGAATACGGTCGTGTCGGTCAGCCAGCTCCTGGAGAGGATCTGGGCGGATCGCCCTCCTCAGCGGGCACGCGAAACGTTGTACAGCTACCTTTCCCGCCTCCGGCGGGCGCTGTCCGTCACCGGCGAGGCCGGCCCGCACCGAAGAAGCGGCGGGTACGTCCTTGCCGTCGACCCGTCCGCCGTCGACCTCGTCCAGTTCCACCGGCTCGCCATGAGCGCGCGGACGGCCGACGACGGCGACGCGCTCGCGCTGTTCGATCAGGCGCTCGCACTGTGGCGGGGCGAGGCCTTCGCCGGTCTGGACAGCCCATGGCTGGGCGCGCTGCGAGACCAGTTGAGCCAGCACCGTTTCGCGGTGGAGCTGGACCGCAACGACGTCGCTCTGCGTCGGGGCCGCCATGCCGAGCTCCTGCCCGGGCTGGCGGCCCGAGCCCGGGCGTACCCGCTCGACGAACGCCTCGCCGGTCAGCTCATGCTGGCCCTGTACCGGTCCGGTCGGCAGGCCGACGCGCTGGGCCACTACGAGCGGACCCGGCGACTGCTGGTCGAGGAGCTCGGTGCCGACCCCGGTCCCGCGCTGCGGGAGCTCCATCAGCGGATCCTGACCGAGGACGCGGCATTCGCGACACCCGCCACCGCCGGCTCCGAGCCGCCGACGGTGACCCCGCCCTTACCACGCCAGCTGCCGGCGCCGCCGCGGCTGTTCGTCGGCCGGAGCCGGGAACTGGCCCGGCTGACGGAGATGCTCGGTCACCGGCCCGGCTCGGAGCCCACCATGCCGATCGTGACGATCACAGGCGCGGGAGGCATCGGCAAGACGTGGCTCGCGCTGCGGTGGGCACACGACAACCTGCACCGGTTTCCCGACGGGCAGCTCTACCTGAACCTGCACGGGTTCAGCCGGTCCGGCCGGCGTCAGTCGCCCGCCATGGCGATTCGTTCGCTGCTGGAGGCGCTCGCCGTGGCGCCCTCCGCCATCCCCTCCGACCTGCACGCCCAGACCGCGCTGTACCGCAGCCTGGTCGCTGGCAAGCGCATGCTGATCATGTTGGACAACGCCTACGACGCCGACCAGGTCCGCCCGCTGCTGCCCGGATCCGCGGGCTGCGCGGTCGTGGTGACCAGCCGCAACCAGCTGCCCGGACTGGTCGCCACCGACGGAGCGCAACCGCTGGTGCTGCATGTGCTCGCCCCTGCAGAGGCACGCGACCTGCTGACCCGCAGACTCGGCTCGGAGTCGGCGGCGGACCGGCCGTCGGTGGACCGGATCGTCGCCGCATGCGTGGGGCTGCCTCTGGCGCTGTCCATCGTCGCGGCCCGTGCGGCCACGAACCCAGCCGTCCCGCTCGGGGCGCTGGCCGACGACCTCGTCCACAACCGCGGGAACCTGGACGCATTCGCCGGCGGAGATCCCGATGCCGATCTCCGCGCGGTGTTCTCCTGGTCCTACCATGCCCTCGACGCCGACGCCGCCCGGGTGTTCCGGTTGCTGGGCGTGCATCCCGGCCCGACGGTCACCGCACCGGCCGTCGCCAGCCTCGCC
The DNA here is from genome assembly GCF_040654975.1 of Dactylosporangium sp. NPDC050588. Lineage (NCBI taxonomy): Bacteria > Bacillati > Actinomycetota > Actinomycetes > Micromonosporales > Micromonosporaceae > Dactylosporangium > Dactylosporangium sp. NPDC050588. The sequence goes on from NZ_JBFAJA010000107.1 coordinate 1,915, forward strand.
GGGCTGACGGGTGGCCGCGCGCGGTCGCTGCTGGAGGAATTGGTCCGGGCGAACGTGGCCATTCTGCTCACTCCCGGCCGGTACGCGCTGCACGACCTGCTGCGCACCTACGCCACCGAGATCGTCGAAGCCGACGACGACCGGCAGGTCGCGCTGCACCGGATGCTCGATCACTACCTGCACACCGCGTACGCCGGCGCCCTGCTGATCGAGCCCCACCGGGAACCGATCAGCCTGCCGCCGGCCCGGCCGGGCGTCACCGCCGAGCAGTTCGCCGGTCAGGCGGAGGCGCTCGAGTGGTTCGTCACCGAACAGTCGGTGATACTGACGGCCGTCGACCAGGCCGCGGAGGCCGGATACGACGGCCACGTATGGAGACTGGCATGGGCCACCGCCACGTTCCTCAGCCGCGGGGCGCGCTGGCAGGATCTCACCGCCACCCAGCGCGTCGCGTTGGCGAGCGCGGAACGTGCGCGGGACCTGGTCGGGCAGGCCCACGCCCACCGCGACCTGGCCCTGGCATGCAACCACACCGGCCGGCCGGAGGATGCCACGGCCCACCTGCAGCGCGCCTTCGACCTGTTCGGTGAGCTGGGTGACCACGTCGGCCAGGCCTACACGTGCCTGTTCCTGGGCTGGGTGTGTGAGTGGCAGGGCCGGCAGCGGGGCGCGTTGCGGCACGACGAGCGGGCACTGGCGCTGTTCCAGGCCGCCGGTCACAAGGTCGGGCAGGCGAAGGCCCTCAACGCGGTCGGCTGGGACCACGCCCAGGCCGGCGACTACCGACAGGCCATCAGCTACTGCCAGCTGGCGCTGACGCTGCACGAAGCCCTGGACAACCGCACGGGAGCGGCGAAGACCTGGGACAGCCTCGGCTACGCGCATCAGCGGCTCGGTCGCCACGAACTGGCGATCGAATGCTTCGGGCACGCGCTCGCCCTCTACCGGAGCACCGGCGATCGGTACGGGGAGGCCGAGACCATGGACCACCTCGGGGACAGCCACCACGCCTCCGGTGACCTCGAAGCGGCCCGCGACGTCTGGCAACGGGCGCTGGACCGGATCGGCGAGCAGAGCCCGTCCGAAGCCAATCAGATCCGCGACAAGCTCCGCCGCCCCGACGCCGGGCCGGCACGGTCCTGACCAGCGGATTCAAGCTTCGCCCAGGGTTGGTCCAACCTCGACCTGGCACGGTGGTCCCAACCAGCGGCGCCAGGTCCGCGCCGGTCGGAGACCCTAATCACGGGAGGCACGAAGATCATGAGAGCGGGTAGGTCGTACGGGGAGATCTTGATGGGTAGCTGGACCCGCCGTGTCGTCGCGGTGGCCGTCGTGGCGATCAGCGCCATCGCCGTCACCGCCGCGCCGGCGGGTGCGGTGACCCCGGTGGGAGCCTGGAAAGGCAACACGTACTGGGCGTCCGACATTGTCGGCGCCCACGCACAGGGCGACTCGTACGTCAGCGGCGGCCGTGTCTACGTGACCGGCTACATCCGCGACACGGCGTCCGACGGGCACGGCGCGTGCCTGAAGATCAAGACCTGGTACAACGACAGCGTCTTCACCCGTGACGAGTTCGTGTCCGACACCGACGGGAACAACTCCAGCTACAAGTACTTCAGCTTCAACTACCCTGTCGGCACCACGGAGTACATCGACATCCAGGAGTGCCTGACGGAATCAGGCAGCATCTGGGACGAGGCTCCCGGATGGCAGGCCATCGTTTCGCCGTAGCCCGCAGGCACCGGACACGGTGAACCGGTCAGGCACCACGCAACGGCCCGTCAGGCGCGATCCTGGCGGGCCGTTCGCGCCGGACGGTGAAGAGTGCGGGACCGGATGACAACGACTGCAGAATTGGAGGGGCGCGAAGGACAACCGAAGGACGGTCCGATGGTCGTCGACGACGATTACCACCAACTCTGTGCTGCGGTGGAGGCGACGCTCGCCGACCCGTCGGCAATGTCGGACCATCGGGCCCGCTCGGCCGCGTGGATGGCCGCTCAGCAGGCTGTCCAATGGTGCCGGGACCACCTTCCAGCCAACGATCCGGAGCTGGCCGCAGCGCTTTCCCGGTCGGCACGCGTCCACTTTCCTACCACGGATGAACACGCCCCTGTGTTGGAGGTCGACGGGGATACCGACTGGTCGTACGCACACGACCTGCGCGAAGCGTTACAGATCCGCAAGGTGGTGTACGGGACGAGCAGCGAGCCGGTGCTGTGGACCTTGTCCAGAATCAGCTGGTGTCGGCTGCGGCGCAACGAGTGGGAGAAGGCCGAACGAACGCTTGTGGAACAGCGCGACGTCCTGCGCGCACTGCGCGGACCTGACAGCCTCGAGGAGGCAGCGGTGCACGCGCAACTTGGCGCCGTCGCGGCTCAGCAAAACCTCATGGACCAGGCCGATACGCACTACGAGCGATCGGTCGCGATCTGGGGCCGTCACCCCCTCAACCCGGCAGCGGTGCACGCGTTCACCGGATGGGGACACCTGCGCGAGGCGCGAGGGGACCTCAACGGAGCCCTGGACGCATACCGAACGGCGGTGACCGTTCTGACCGCCGAGCACGGCCAGTCGAGCACGGTTCTGGCAGACAACCTGATGCATGTCGCGCGCGTTCACCAACGACAGGGAGACCTGGATCAGGCGAGCGTGCTGTACCGGCGAGTGCTGGCCATCCGGCAAGCACACCTCACCAACGCAAGTCCGCTGGTGGCAGCGACATGGGAAGCCCTGAGCATCGCTGTCGCGGGTGTACATCCGTCGGAGTCGCTCGATGCATGCCGCGGCGCTCTCGCGTCGGACGGAGCCTGGCTCATGTCCGGCGCGGTCGCGACGCAGGACGACCGTGACGCGCGTCTGACACAGACGAACATGATCCGTCACGCCGACCATCACCTGGCCATGACCTTGCATGGTGCGGCGTCGGAGGAACTTCTCATCGAGGCCGCGGGTGTGGCCGCATGGCGTCGCCGCTTGCCGGACCTGTTCTTCGGCTCGGCATGGCTCGTCACGTCGGCCGAGGAAGCCGGGCTCGAACGGCGTCAGCGATCGACCGCGGCGGAACTGGCCGGACTCAAGCAACAGTCGCCGCCGGCGTGGGAGGGTGACCACCGCGGTATCGAGGCATTCATGGAGCTCGTGCAACACCGAGGACACCTCCAGACGACCGCGGCAGACCTTGGGGAGCAACTACGAGCCCGGCCCATCACATCCGAGCAGGCGATGCCGTTCTCCTCGACCCAGGTGGCCACCCTGCGGCGCGCGCTCGGTGCCGAGGAGTGCGTTGTGGAAGTCGTACGGCTACCCGAACCCGTCGGGCAGTACCGGGCCCTCGTGATGGGACCTGGCGCGCAGATCCGGACCGTCACGCTGGGTTCGACAAGTGTCGTCGATGCCTGTGCGTTGCGTGCCCGTGCCGCGCTGGCGGGCCCCAGCCGTGCGGCGACGTTCCGAGATCTGTCCGCACGGAGCCGGGACGCCGACGCTGACGCGGCGGCGATGCTCGCCAGCGTCGTCATCGGGCCGTTGCGTCCACTCCTCGACGCCTGCCGACGCGTGACCTTCGTCGTCGATGGAGGCCCGCTGCTGCACGTCCCACTCGGAGCCCTGTCGCTCGAGCGGGACGGGGAACCATGGCTGGCTGACATCACCGTGACCTACGCCAACGGGCTCGACGAGGTCGCCCGCGACTGGATGTCACCATTCGGCATCGCCTCCGGGCGCGATGTGGTGGTCGCGGCGCCGGACTACGATCTTGCCGCCACTGATCTCGACAGCGCAACCGGCACGTTCACGCCACTCGAAGGCACGCTGGTGGAGGGTGAACGCGTCGCGGGTCTGCTCGCCTGCGCCCGTCTGCTGGCCGGGCCAGACGCCCTGAAAGCGCACATCCGTGCGTTGCACTCGCCACGGATCCTGCACATCGCCACCCATGGCTACGCCTTCATCAGCGGAGCGGACCGGGGACCAGACACACTGGCGTCGACCGTTGGACGGGCCGACGCGCTTCCCACCAGATTCGAACACCTACGCGGGGATCCGGAGCTACGTTGCGGGCTGGCCCTGGCTGGTGCCAACACGTGGCTGCGGCACGGTGACCCGGGACCCGACGCCGAGTCCGGCCTGCTGACATACGCCGACATCGCCGGCTTGGACATCCTCGGCACCGACCTCGTTGTTCTTTCGGCATGCGACACCGGGCTGGGCGACATCCTCGCTTCCTCCGGCCACTCCAGCCTGCGCGCCGGGTTCATCCGGGCCGGAGTCCGGACGGTCGTCGCAAGCCTGTGGAAGGTCCCCGACAAGGAAACGGCGACCTTGATGACACACTTCTACACCTACCTGGCAGAGGGCCACGGCAAAGCCGACGCGCTGCGCCTTGCCCAACTCGACATGCACCATGCGGGAGCCCCACCGGCAACCTGGGGCGCATTCGTCTGCTACGGAGACCCCGGGCCATTGCACCCGACGACGAGCGGCCGCACGTGAGCCTCCAGGTAGGCGCCGACCCCGTACCGCGCCAAAACTGTGTTCAGTCCGTGGAGAGCCGGATGCGATGAACTCGCACGTCCGGTTCAGCCTGCCACCCCGGAGACCTCGTCCATTGCCGATCTCCGACACGCACACCCAATCGCGTCAGGCCAGGTCAAACCACGGTCCCGACTTCGACACACCACCTAGCCGACCGGGATCTCCAGCACGGTGGCCGTGGTGCCGTCGCCGTCGGTCAGGTGCTCCTCGACCGTCGGCCCGGCGACCGGCAGCCGGTGCCGCCGGACCCAGTCGAACAGGTCCAGTCCCGAGCGCACCACCCCCCAGTCCGGCGGCACGACGGCCCGCACCACCCGCCGCGGCGGCAGCGTCAGCGGCTCGCCGCCGCGGTCGGCGACGGCCGCCGAGAACGGGGCTCCCGGCGGGCCGCTCAGCCACGTGAGCAGCGTCCCGCCGGCACACAGCGGGCCGAGCTCGCCCGGGTCGCCGACCTGGAACCGGCGGACCCGCAGCCGGCGCGGGCCGACCGTGGCCACCTGCGGCAGGACCGGCGTCGCGGCGGCGAGCCGGTCCTCGGCGGCCGCCACCGCCGCGGTCTTCGCCGCGATGTCCCGGCGCAGCTCGGCCACGGTGTCGGTGAGCGCCGCGCGCACCTGCGCGTCGGGCGCGTCGAGCAGCTCGGCGATCCGGCGCAGCGGCAGCCCGAGCCGCTGCAGGCCGCGGACGCGTTCGAGGCGGGTCAGCTCGTCCACCCCGTACCACCGGTAGCCGGTCGCCGCGTCCACCGCCGCCGGCCGCAACAGCCCGATCCGGTCGTAGTGGCGCAGCGTGTCGCCGGAGACACCGGCCATGCGCGCGAGCTGCCCGATCCGCCACACGGTGCCCCTCCTCCGCGGCTTGACCTTCGCCCTGCACCAAGGTTCTAGCGTCGCCGCCCATGACCACCATCGCACGGCCCGCGGGCCTGCTGCTGCTGTCGTCGGTCGGGGCGCTGCTCGCCGGGGCGGTCGTCGCCGTAGCGGCCGGGCTGACCCTGAACCCCTCCGACCTGCCCCCGACGCTCGGCGCGGTCGCCGAACGGACCGAGCTGCACCTCGCCGCCCTCGCCCTCGACGTCGCCGGCTGGCTGGCGCTGCTGGTCGCCGCGCTCACCATGGCCCGGCCGTCCACCGCGGTCGCGGCCGGTCTGCTGGCCGCGGCCGGGCTCGCCGGGCTGCTCCACGACGCCGGGAACCTCGCGGTCACCCAGCTGACCGCCGCGCCGGCGGCGGCCGCGGCGGTGCTGCTCGTCGCGAAGTGGACGGTCAACCTCGCCGGGCTGCTCTGGGTCGCCGCCACCGTCGTGCTGAGCCGTGGCCTGTCTCGGGCGTTGCGCAGTACCGGAGCCGTCGCCGCGGCATCGGGACTGGCCGCTGTCGTCATCCCCTGGACCAGCGCGACGGCGGGGCCCCCGGTCGCGCTCGAGCAGGTCGGCTATGCGCTGCACCTGCCGGTCATGGTGTGGTTCGCCGCGGTCGGGCTGGTCGGTGTCACGCCCGTCAGGCGCTCGGAGAGGTCCCAGCGCCGGCGCTGAGCCTCCTCGTCGTGGGACTGCGGCGACGAGTCCTGCCGGCCGCCGGTGCGTGGGACCGGCCGGCGCGGTTCAGCTCCAGGCGCGGCCGAACCACCGCCGGACCCGGCTCGACCCGAACTCGGTCTTGTCCGCCCGGTAGACGTCGGAGGCGTCGTCGAAGGTGCCGAACGGCCTCTCGCCCCGGCGGAACGTCACCTGGACGCGGCCGATGCGCTCCTCGCCGAACTCGACGAAGCAAATGCCGGTGCCGTCGTACGTCGCCGAGGCACCGTCGCCGCGGTGCGCCGCGATGATCTGCTCGGCGACGACCGCCGCCTGTCCCTCGGCGAACACCCCGGCCTTGGGCGTGCCGACGCTGGTCACGTCGCCGACCGCGTAGACACCCTCATACCGCGTGCGCAGGGTCAGCGAGTCGACCGGGATCCAGCCGTCGACGCACATCCCGGAGTCCAGCACCACCTGCGGCGCCCGGTGCACGGGCACCCCGAGGAACAGGTCGAACGGCAGCTCGCCGCCGTCGGCGAGCAGCGCCACCTTGCGCCGCGGGTCGAGCCCGCGCACCAGCCGGTTCGGGTGCCAGCCGATGCCCCGCTCGGCGAACGCCGTCAGCAGCGCCGCGGAGGCGGCCGGCGACGGCGGGATCGGCGCGCCCAGCGGCATCACGAGGTCGACCCGCGAGCGGTCCCGGATGCCGCGAGCGGACAGCAGGTCGTGCAGCATGAGCGCGGTCTCGCTCGGCGCCGGTGGACACTTGAACGGGGTCGACGTGACGCCCACGAGCACCCGGCCGCCGTCGAACCGTGCGAGGACCTCGTGGTCGCCGACATCGACCGAAAGCCGGCCGGGCGGCAGAAACAGCAGATCTCCCGCCGAAACGATGTATTCCGCGCCATCCATGGAATGCAGGATCCGCCGGGCGGAATGCAACGCCTTCCGCACATTCGCGGCCGCCGCCGAGGGCTCGAACTCCGGCCACAGCGCCGCCGTCACCTGCTCCCGCCGCAACCGCTGCCCCGGCGCTGCACGCCAACGTCGATGAATCGAGAGAGAAAAATATCGAACGACGAAACCCGGCTGTAACACGTAACAGTCCGGTCACGATGGCTTTCCCGGCGCGCGCCACCGCACGTACAGTGCCAGTGGCCGGAGGTCAGACCTCTGTCCTCAGGCCTTCAATCCATGCCAACGTGAGGTGGACGCGTGCAGGAACCCGCCGCCCGGTACGAGGGATACCAGTCGTTCGACTACCTGGCCCCCCATACCGACTTCAAGGTGTTCGAACTGGCCCCGCAGCTGGGCCGGGTGCCCGAGCACGACCTCGGGCTCTCCGACAGCCAGCGGGAACGGGTCGCCAGGCTGCTCAGCGAGCACGCCGCGATCTCGCTGCACGAGCACCCCAAGATCCTTCCTGCCGACGTCACGCAACTGCGGGACTACAACCGCACCGGACGCAACGCCTTCGGGTTCGAAGGGCTCGCGCGGTCCGGCCTCACCGCCGTCTTCGACAACTTCATGAACGGCACCGGCTGCGTCACCAGCGAGCACGCCTGGAAGTGGGACGACGTCATCTATGACATCGGGCTGCGCTTCGCCGATGTCGCCAAGCAGGACTACGTGGTGGTGGCGACCACCCTCGACGAGATCTTCGCGGCCAAGCGCGACGGCCGGCTCGCCCTGGTGGCGGGGCTGGAGGCGGCCACGATGATCGAGAACGAGCTGGACCGGATCGACATCCTGTACGGCTTCGGCGTGCGCCAGATGGGCATCGCCTACAGCCAGGCCAACATGCTCGGCAGCGGGCTCTCCGAGGACCGCGACGGCGGCCTCACCCACTTCGGCCGCCGCGCCGTCGACCGGATGAACAAGCTCGGCATCGCCATCGACATCTCGCACTCCGGCGACCAGACGTCCCGCGACGTGATCGAGGCCAGCCGGGTGCCGGTCTTCATCACCCACGCCGGCTCGCGCACGGTCTGGGACACGCCCCGGATGAAGCCGGACGACGTGATCCGCGCCTGCGCCGAGCGCGGCGGCGTGATCGGCATCGAGGCCGCCCCGCACACCACCCTGTCCGCGAAGCACCCGCACCACTCGATCGAGTCGGTGATGGACCACTTCACCCACTGCGTCGAGCTGGTCGGCATCGACCACGTGGCGTTCGGACCGGACACCAACTTCGGCGACCACGTCGGCCTGCACGACAGCTTCGTCGGGCACCTGGCGATCGGCCGGGCGCACGGCGCGGTCGACCACCCGCGCGTGCCGTACGTCTCCGGGCTCGAGAACCCGGCCGAGTGCTTCAGCAACATCGTCGGCTGGCTGGTCCAGCACGACTACTCCGATGACGAGATCGCCAAGGTCATCGGCGGCAACATCATTCGCGTACTTCAGGAGGTTTGGTGAGGAACCTGAGCAAGGCCGCCGTCGCGCTCGGCGCGGCGGTCGCCCTGACCCTGTCCGGCTGCGGGCTCAACGAGGACAACGACTCGTCGAAGGGCAGCAGCGCCGGCGACGCGGTGCTGCGGATCGGCACCACGACCGACGTCTCCAACTTCAACCCGCTGCAGTCGCTGAGCAAGACCGACTCCTGGATTCTCAACGCGATGTACCCGCACCTGCTGCGGATCGACGAGAACGCGAAGAAGGCGCCGGAGCTGGCGAAGGACTACAGCTACGAGGACGGCGGCAAGACCGCGGTGTTCAAGCTGCGCGACGACTTCGTGTGGACCGACGGCAAGCCGGTGGTCGCCGATGACGTCAAGTTCAGCGCCGAGTCGATCATGAAGTACAAGCTCGGCAACGTCGCCGCCAAGCTCACCTGGGTCACCTCGGTCGAGGCGCCGGACGCGACGACGGTGAAGTTCCACCTCTCGCAGGCGTACGCGCCGTTCGCCGAGGGTGTCGGCTTCTGGATGTCGGTCGTGCCCAGGCACGTCTTCGAGTCCGCCGGCGACCTGTCGAAGTTCCCCAACGACTCCAACTGGGTCGGCGCCGGGCCGTTCGTGCTGGAGAGCGCCACCAAGGGCCAGCGGTACGTGATGAAGCGCAACGACAAGTACCCGCTCGCGCCCGGCGGCAAGGCGGCCGTCAGCAAGGTCGAGTACCGCATCTACCCGGACGTCAACACGATGATGCTGGCGCTGCGCAACGGCGACATCGACCTGATGGGCACCCCGGTGCCGACGTCCGCGGCGAAGACCTTCCAGGGCGACTCGAAGATCAAGCTGACCAAGGTCGGCGCGCTCGGCTTCGCCCACCTGACGTACAACATGAACAACAAGGACCTGGCCAAGCAGGAGGTCCGGCAGGCGCTGTCGATGGCGGTCGACACCAAGGCCATCATCGCCTCGGTGCTGCAGGGCGACGCGCAGCAGATGGCCGGCCCCATCTCGCCGATCTTCGCCGAGTACGACAACACCCAGCTCCAGCCGTACGCGTTCGACCCGGCGGGGGCGAAGGCCAAGCTCACCGCGGCTGGCTACAAGGACGGCAACGGCGACGGCTTCTTCGACGGGCTGGAGCTCGGCGTCGCCTGCGACCAGTCGAACGCCAACATGACCCGGGTGGTGCAGCTGTTCCGGGAGAGCGCCGAGCAGGCCGGCATCAAGTTGAAGAACGAGTGCGTTGAGCGCAACACCTTCCTGAGCCGCACCAAGGAAGGCAAGTACGACATCGACGCGTCGCAGTGGGGCGTCTTCGACAACCCGATGGACCAGCTGCGCAGCACGTACCTGTCCAGCAACCCGGGTGGGATCAACTACAACCTGCTCAAGTCGGACGAGATGGACCGGCTGATCAACGACGCCGCCGGTACCACCGACCACGCCACCTTCGTCGAGAAGATCAAGAACATCGACAAGGTCGTGCACGACCAGGCGTACCTGACCCCGCTGTACGTGGAGAACTTCCAGTTCGCCTACAACGCCAGCAAGTTCCAGGGCTTCGTCGCGTCGCCCTCCGACCTGCTCGGCATGGTCACCGCGTACTCGCTCGCCCAGGTCAAGCCGGTCGGCTGACCGGCCGACGCCGGCGTAAGAAAGGAGGGGGTCCCCCGTGGCACGCTTCGTGCTCAACCGGGCGCTGAAGGCCGTACTGACGATCTGGATAGCGATCACCGCGACGTTTTTCCTGCTCCGGTTGCTCCCGGGGGACCCCACGACCCTGATGGTCGAGGGCGACATGACCCCTGAGATGCGGGCCGCCCTGCTCAAGACCTACGGCCTGGACCGGCCGCTGTTCGAGCAGTACGTCGCGTATCTTCGCGAGCTGCTGCACGGCAACTTCGGGATATCGTTCCGGCAGATCCAGCCGGTGAGCGAGATCCTCCTCGACCGGCTGCCGTGGACACTGCTGCTGGCCGGCACGGCGTTCGTGCTGACCATCGCCATCGGCATCCCGATCGGCGTGTTCGCGGCGGCCCATCGCGACCGCTGGCCGGACAAGGTGCTGCAGGGCTTCGGCATCGGCGGGCACGCGCTCTTCGTGCCCAGCGTGGCCATGCTGCTGCTGGTCTTCGTCGGCGCCCGGCTCGGCTGGTTCCCGATCGGCGGGGCGATCGACCCCGACACCCGGGGCGCCGCCGCCTATCTCAGCCTGGCGCACCACCTGGTGCTGCCGGTGCTCTCACTGGTCCTCGTGCAACTCGGCCCGTACGCGCTGACGCTGCGCACCAACCTGGTCGACGTCCTCGGCGAGGACTACATCCGCGCCGCCCGCGCCCGCGGCCTCTCCGGCCGCCGCCGGCTGTGGAAGCACGCCCTGCGCAACGCGATCCTGCCCGCGCTGACCCTGATGGGCCTCCAGCTCGGCACGCTGGTCGGCGGCGCCGTGCTCACCGAGACCGTGTTCGCCTACCCCGGAGTCGGCCGGCTCATCTACGAGGCCGTCGGGCAACGCGACTACCCCGTCCTGCAAGGAGCGTTCATCATGCTCGCGATCACCGTCGTGGTTGCCAACACGCTCACCGACCTGCTCTACGCCGTGCTCAACCCGAGGATCCGGCTGTGAGCGCGCCGCTCATGCCGGAGGCGGCGGCGGAAGCGGCCCCCAGCGCCAAGCCGGCCTGGCGCGCCTTCCTGCGTCAGCCCTCCGGGCTGCTCGCGGCGACGGTGCTGGCGGTGATGGTCGTGGTCGCGCTCGCCGCCCCGCTGATCGCCGACGAGCCCGTCGGCACGGGCAATGACGTGCTCGTCGGACCCTCGGGCGCGCACTGGTTCGGCACCGACGACCTCGGCCAGGACATCTTCGCCCAGGTGGTCTGGGGCACCCGGACCAGCCTGATGATCGGTGTGGCCGCCTCACTCATCGCGATCGTGCTCGGCACCGCGATCGGACTCGCCTCGGCGTATTTCCGGCCGGTCGACGCCGTCGGCACGGTCGTCACCGACGTGATGCTGGCGCTGCCGACCCTCCCCCTGATGATCATGCTGGCCGCGATCGTCAACCCGAGCGTCTGGACGCTCACCGTGATCATCGGCGTCTTCGCCTGGCCCGAGGTGGCCCGGCTGATCCGCTCGCAAGGCCTGGTCGTGTCCGCGATGCCCTACATCGACGGCGCGCGGGTGCTCGGCGCGAGCGGCTGGCGGATCGTCACCCGCGAGATCCTGCCCGCGGTGGTCCCGCTGATCGTGGTGAGCGTGCTGCTGACCGCGTCCCGCGCGGTCATCTCCGAGGCGGGGCTGAGCTTCCTCGGCCTCGGTGACCCCGACTCGTGGTCGTGGGGGCGGATCCTGCTCAACGCCCAGCGCAGCGGCGTGGTCGCCATCGCCTGGTGGCAGACGCTGTTCCCGTCGCTGGCGATCCTGCTGCTCGTCCTTGCCGCCACCGTGGCCGGCATGCGCTTCAACGACATCCGCGACCCCCGCCGGAACGGAGGCTGACCCGTGCGCCTGCCCGACAGTTTCTACTCGTCCGTCCGCGCCGAGCTGACCGAGGCGCTCGGCGAACGCGGCCTCGACGGCTTCCTCGCCACCTCCCCCGCCGACGTGGCATACCTCTGCGGGTTCTTCTACATCGCCACCGAGCGGCCGGTGTACCTGTGGATGCCGCGCTCCGGCGACCCGCTGCTGGTGATCCCCCGCCTGGATGACGAGTACGCCGCCCAGCAGCGGGTCACGGTCGAGACGGTCAGCTACTTCGAGTACCCCGGCGTGGTCACCGCCGAGCAGACGCTCGCCGCGGCGCTGGCCGGCCGCGGGGCGCGCCGGATCGGGGTGGGCGCCGGCGTGTCGGTCGGGGCGTTCCGCGCGCTGTCGGCGGCCCTCGGCGAGACCACCACCCTGGAGACCACCGACGCGGTGGCCAGGCTGCGGCTGCGCAAGCGGCCCGAGGAGATCCCGTTCCACGAGGCGGCGGCGCGCATCTGCGACGAGATGCTGGCCGCGGGCCGGGGGCTGATCGCCGACGCGCTGCGCCGGGGCGACGAACTGCCCCGCGAGGACGAGATCGCCCGGCACGTCATCGGCTACGGCACGGACCGGATGTACGCCGACTACGACATGGTCGTCTACACCACCAAGCTCGCCGGTGGGCTGGTCTACGCCGGGCCGAACTCGGCGCTGCCGCACGGCCTGCCGACCCGGCGGCGGGTCCGGCCCGGCGACACCCTGATCCTCTCGCTCGGCGCGGCGGTGGCGAGCCGGTTCGTGGAGAGTGAGCGGACGTTCGTGATCGGCGAGCCGACCCCGGAGCAGCAGCGCTACTACGAGGCCGACCGGGAGGCGCAGGAGGTCGGCACCCAGGCGATGGTAGCCGGGCGGACCTGCGCCGAGGTCAACAAGATCTGCCTGGACGTGCTGCGGGGCCACGGTCTCGGCGACTACATCAGGCACCGGCAGGGCCACGGCATCGGGTTGCAGAACCACGAGCCGCCGTGGGTCGAGGACGGCGACACCACCGTCCTGGCCCCCGGGATGCTGCTGTCCAGCGAGCCCGGCGTGTACGTGCCGGGGCACGCCGGCTACCGCATCTCCGACACGGTGCTGGTCGAGGCGGCCGGACCGCGCCGGCTCACCAGCCACCCCCGCGACCTGGCGTCCACCGTCATCGAGGAGGTCCGATGAGTTTCCATGAGCGGCTGACCGTCAACGGCGCCGAGCTGGTGGTCGAGGCATTCGGCCCGCAGGACGGGCCGGCGATGATCGTGCACCACGGCGCGCCGGGCCTGGGCTCCCGGTCCGAGCCGAAGCGGTCGTTCGGCCCGTTCGCCGACACGTTCCGGGTCATCGTCTTCGATGCCCGCGGCTCCGGCGAGTCCAGCGACCACGAGCCGTTCACCCACGCGCAGTGGGTCGCCGACGTGGACGCGATCCGCGCGTACTTCGGCCACGAGCGGATCGTCATGGCCGGCGGATCGTACGGCGGGTTCATCGCGCTGGAGTACGCCGTCGCCCACCCCGACCGGGTCTCGGCGCTCGTCCTGCGGGACACCGCGGCCGACACCGCGCACGACCACCTCGCCGTCGAGCGGGCGAAGTCCACCGACCGGACCGTCATTCCACAGTGGGCGATCGACCGCATCGGCACCGGCCGGTTCGAGAGCAACGAGCAGCTGCGCGAGTACTGGAAGGCGATCCTGCCGCTCTACGACCACCAGCACGACCCGGCGAAGGACGCCGCCAAGCTGGCCGCGACCCGGTTCCACTACCGGACGCACAACGCGGCGTTCGGGCAGAACATGCCGCGGTACGACCTGAAGCCGAAACTCCCGTCGGTCATCTGCCCGACCCTGGTCACCGTGGGCCGGCACGACTGGCGCACGCCGGTGGCCGCGTCGGAGACGATCGCGGAGCTGATCCCCGACGCCCGGCTGGTCGTGTTCGAGCAGTCCGGCCACTCCCCCCAGCTCGAGGAGCCGGAGCTGTTCCAGCGGACCGTCCGGGACTTCCTGGCCGAGGCCGGAGTCGTGTGATGGCGCTGCTGGAGGTCGAGGACCTGCGGGTCAGCTTCCCTGGGCCGGGCAGCGCGCCGGTACGGGCGGTCAACGGCGTGTCCCTCGCCCTGGAGCCCGGGCGGACGCTGGCCATCCTCGGCGAGTCCGGCTCGGGCAAGAGCGTCACCGCGCAAGCGGTCATGGGCATTCTCGACACGCCCCCGGCGCAGGTCAGCGGATCGGTGCGGCTGCGCGGCCGGGAGCTGCTGACGCTGCCGGCGAAGCAGCGTGACAAGGTCAGCGGCGAGGAGATCGGCATGGTCTTCCAGGACGCCATGGCCGCGCTGAACCCGGTCTACACGGTCGGTGAGCAGCTCAGCGAGCTGCTGCGGGTCCGGCGTGGACTGTCGCGGTCGGACGCCCGGCGGCGCGCGGTCGAGCTGGTCGACCGGGTGCGCATCCCGGCCGCCAGGGACCGGGTGCGCGACTACCCGCACCAGTTCTCCGGCGGGATGCGGCAGCGCGTCATGATCGCGCTGGCCATCGCGCTCGAACCGGCGGTGCTGATCGCCGATGAGCCGACGACCGCGCTCGACGTCACGGTGCAGGCCCAGGTGATGGGGCTGATCGCCGAGATCCAGCGGGACAGCGGGATGGCCCTGCTGCTCATCACGCACGACCTGGGCGTGGTCGCCGAGGTCGCCGACGACGTGGCGGTGATGTACGCCGGCCGGCTCGTCGAGCGGGCCACCGTGGAGCAGATCTTCGGCGGCCCGGCCCACCCGTACACCGAAGGGCTGCTCGCCTCGATGCCCCGGGTCGACCGGCGCGACGAGGAGCTGTACGCGATCCCCGGTGCCCCGCCGAACCCGGCGCGGCTGCCGGCCGGTTGCCCGTTCCACCTGCGCTGCCCGCGTGCCGACGACACCTGCCGATCCACGCTGCCGCCGCTGTCGCCGCTGCCGCACGGCCGGGCCAGCGCCTGCCACCACCGGGAGGAGCTGCTGCATGTCAGCCACCGATGACCCGGTGCTCCGGGTCGACAACCTGGTCCGGCACTTCCCGGTGAAGGGCCGGCTGCCCTTCACGTCCGGCGGGGTGGTCAAGGCCGTCGACGGGGTGTCCTTCGACCTCCGGCGCGGCGAGACCCTCGGGGTCGTCGGCGAGTCCGGCTGCGGCAAGAGCACGCTCGCCCGGATGCTGGTCGGGCTGGAACGCCCGACGTCCGGCGAGGTGCGCTTCGGCGACGCCGTCGTGCACACCGCGCGGGGCCGCCGGCTGCGGGAGCTGCGCCGGCGGATCCAGATCGTGCTCCAGGACCCGTACACCTCGCTGAACCCGCGGCGCACCGTGCGCGACATCCTGCTCCAGCCGTTCGAGATCCACCCGGACGTGGTGGACCGCCGGCGTCGGCTGGACCGGGTCAAGGAGTTGCTCGAGCTGGTCGGTCTCGACCCGTCGCTGCACCTGGACCGCTATCCGCACCAGTTCTCCGGCGGTCAGCGGCAGCGGATCGGCATCGCCCGGGCGCTCGCCCTGCGGCCTGACGTCATCATCTGCGACGAGCCGGTCTCCGCGCTCGACGTTTCGGTCCAGGCCCAGGTGGTCAACCTGCTGGAGCGGCTGCAGCGCGAGCTCGGCGTGGCGTACGTCTTCATCGCCCACGACCTGTCGGTGGTCCGGCACATCTCGGACCGGGTGGCGGTGATGTACCTCGGCAAGCTGGTCGAGACCGGACCCGAGGCGCCGCTGTACGACGCGCCGCAGCACCCCTACACCAAGGCGCTGTTGTCGGCGGTCCCCGTGCCGGAGCCCGTGGGCCGGGCCGAACGGCAGCGGATCCTGCTCGCCGGCGACCCGCCGAGCCCCGTCGACCCGCCGTCCGGCTGCCGGTTCCGGACCCGCTGCTGGCAGGCCTCGGAAACCTGCGCCCACGTCGAGCCGCTGCTGACCGGCGAAGGGCGATCGGTCGCCTGCCACTATCCGCTGACCGCCGCATAAGGAGAATGTGCTGTGCTGCAAGAACCCGCGACCCGGTACCAGGGCCACAAGTCCTACTCGTACCTTGAGCCGCACCTCGACTACCGGGAATTCGGCCTGGCCCCGGAGGTCGGCCGGGTGCCCGAACACGACCTCGGGCTCTCCGACGCGCAGCGGCAGCGGGTGACCCGGCTCCTCGCCGAGCACGTCGCGATCTCGCTGCACGAGCACCCCGTGGTCCTCCCGTCCGACGTGCGGCAGCTGCGCGCCTACAACCGCACCGCGCGCCAGCGGACCGGGTACGAGGGGCTCGCGCGCTCCGGCCTGACCGCGGTCTTCGACAACTTCATGGCCGGCGCTTCCTGCGTGACCAGCGAGAACGGCTGGAAGTGGAACGACCTGATCTACGCGCTCGGGATGCGGATGAGCGACCTGTACAAGCAGGACCACGTGCGGCTGGCCACGTCGGTCGACGACATCCGGGCCGCCAAGCGCGACGGCCGGCTCGCCCTGGTCGCCGGGCTGGAGTGCTGCACCCCGATCGAGAACGAGCTGGACCGCATCGACATCCTGTACGGCTTCGGCGTCCGGCAGCTCGGTGTCGCGTACAGCCAGGCGAACATGCTCGGCGGCGGGCTCTCCGAGCCGCGCGACGGCGGGCTGACCCACTTCGGCCGGCGCGCCGTCGACCGGATGAACAAGCTCGGCATCGCCATCGACATCTCGCACAGCGGCGACCAGACCTGCCTGGACGTCATCGAGGCCAGCCGGGTGCCGGTGTTCATCACGCACGCCGGCGCACGGTCGGTGTGGGACACCGCGCGGATGAAGCCGGACGAGGTGATCCGCGCGTGCGCCGAGCGGGGCGGCGTCATCGGCATCGAGGCGGCGCCGCACACCACGCTGTCGGAGCAGCACCTGGAGCACTCGATCGAGTCGGTGATGGACCACTTCACGTACTGCGTCGACCTGGTCGGCATCGACCATGTCACGTTCGGCCCGGACACGATGTTCGGTGACCACGTCGGGGTGCACAACACGTACGCGGGCAACTATGCCCACGACAGCGGGAAGAAGCCGTCGCACCCCAGGGTGGAGTACGTCTCCGGCCTGGAGAACCCGGGCGAGGCGTTCGGCAACATCGTCGGCTGGCTGGTCAAACACGACTATTCGGACGACGAGATCGCCAAGGTCATCGGGGGCAACACCCTGCGCGTGCTCGAACAGGTCTGGTAGCGGCCGGCGCCATTACACTCTGGACGGCGGAGAGGTGGGACTGAATGGCTCGGCGCGAAACCGCGCTCCAGGCCGCGCAGATGCAGCTGCGCGAGTTGATCGGCAGCGAGTTCCTGAGCGGTGACAAGCTGCCCAACGAGCGGGAGCTCGCGGACCGGTTGACGGTCAGCCGCGCCACCGTGCGCGAGGTGCTCGGCCAGCTCGCCGCCGAGGGCATCCTGACCCGCACCTGGGGTGTCGGCACGTTCGTCCGGGAGCCGGCCGAGCGGGTCCCGGTCTCGATCAGCGACGTCACCGCGCTGCGCGACCGCATCACCGCCTCGGGCCACAGCCCCGCCCTCCAGGACGCGTCGGTGAGCCGCACCGCCTGCCCGGACGACTGCGCCAAGGTCCTCGGCCTGGCGCCCGGTGACCCGGTGTGGCGCGTCGACCGCCTCTTCGCCGTCGACGGGGTGGCCGCGGCCTGGATCCGCGACCACCTCCCGCTCGCCGTCGGCGGCCGGGACCTCGACCCGTCGGGCCTGCTCAGCATCGACCACGACATGTTCGAGTTCCTGGCCGGCGCCACCGGCATGCCGGTCCGCCGCGCCGAGATCGACTTCGCCGCGGTCCTGGCCGACGAGGAGGCCGTCGACCGCCTCGGAGTGCCGCTCGGGCACCCGCTGGTGAGCGCCACCCAGATCGGCTACACGGCCGAAGAGCTGGCCCTCTTCCACGGCCACATCACGGTGCGCACCGACATCCTGACGCTGCGGATCACCCGCGCCGGCTGACCGCCGGCGGTTCTGGGCGGCTGGGCGTCGTCCGGCCCGTGTGCAACGCAGTGGCGTGCACCTGGACGACCTCGCCCCCGCCGCGGAGAACCGCCCAGCGACGGTGGTGGCGTGACCGGATGCGCCTCTGATGTTTCCCGCCAGGGTGATGGGCCGCCCCCGTTTGCCGGCCCGTCACCCTGGCGCGCGTCTTCCTTGGCGAAGTGCCGATACCAGGTATCGGCACCCTTACGATCGCCGGGCGCGGTGGTAACCGCCAGGTCAATGGGCGGCAGTTGACCGGCAACTTCGCCCGTTGGCATCATGGGCACGGCATCGGTCAGGGCCCATGCGCCGGTCCTCACCCAGCGGGTGCTGGGGCTTCTACGGAAAGGATCGGATGTTCAGCGCGCAGGTACGGGCCCACCGCCAGCGGCTAGGTATGACGCAGGAAGACCTGGCAGCCGAAACGGGCGTGAGCGTGCGCACCATCCGTAACCTCGAAGCCGGCCAGACCGGCCGCGCCCGGCCTGGAACGGTACGACTACTGGCCGACGCGTTCGCGCTCGCCGGCGCCGAACGGGACCGGTTCTGCCGGTCCGCGCTCGACGGCACCGACCAGCAGCCCGCGGACAAGGCCCCGACGAGCGCCGCCGGCACTCCCCCGGCCCACGGACGACCCGTTCCGGCGCAGCTGCCCGCAGACGTGGCCGGATTCGTCGGCCGAACCGACCAGCTGCGACAGCTCACCAAGCTGCTCGACGACCATGACCGGCCGGCCGCGGTGGTGATCTCCGCGATCGCCGGCACGGCCGGCGTGGGCAAGACCGCCCTCGCGGTGCACTGGGCACACCAGACCCTCGACCGGTTCCCCGACGGGCAGCTGTACGTCAACCTGCGCGGCTATGACCCCGCCCAGCCCGCCACCCCCGCCGAGGTGCTGGCCCGGTTCCTCACCGCCCTCGGGGTGCCCGGCACCGACATCCCCGCCGACCTCGACGAACGCGCCGCCCGCTACCGCACCGAGCTCACCGGCCGACGCCTGCTCATCGCGCTCGACAACGCCGCCACCGTCGACCAGGTCCGTCCCCTGCTACCCGGAACCGGTTCCTGCCTGGTCCTGGTGACCAGCCGCGACAGCCTCGCCGGACTGGTCGCCGTCAACGGCGCCCACCGCCTCGACCTCGACCTGCTCCCCCCGGCCGACGCGATCACGTTGCTGCACCGGCTCATCGGCCACCGCGTCGACGCCGACCCCGACGCCGCGGCCATCCTCGCCACCCAATGCGCCCATCTCCCCTTGGCGCTGCGGGTCGCCGCTGAACTCGCCGTCGCCCGCCCCACCACCCCCCTGGCCGAACTGGTCATCGAACTGGCCGACCAACAGCACCGCCTGGACCTGCTCGACGCCGACGGCGACCCCCGCGCCGCCGTCACGGCGGTGTTCTCCTGGTCGATGCGCCACCTACCGGTCGACGCCGCCCGCACCTTCCGGCTGCTGGGCCTGCACCCCGGCCCCGACATCGACGCCTACGCCACCGCCGCGCTCACCGACACCAGCCTGTCGCAGGCCCGCCTCGCCCTCGACCGGCTCGCCCGGGCCCACCTCGTGCATCCCACCGGCCCGGCCCGGTACGGCATGCACGACCTGCTACGCGCCTACGCCACCACCCTCACCACCGCGCACGACTCCGACGCCGACCGCCGGGCGGCGTCGACCCGACTGTTCGACTACTACCTGGTCACCGCCGCGGCCGCCACGCAACAGCTGCGCCTCGTCGATGCCCGCGGCCGACCCGGCACCGCTCCGCCGGCCACCACCTCAACCCCGGAACTGGCCGACCCCGGCACCGCCCGGCGGTGGCTGGACACCGAACGGCCCTGCCTGGTAGCCGCTGCCGCGCACACTGCCACCCACGGCTGGCCCGCCCACGCCGTGCGGCTGTCGATGACCCTGTACCGCTATCTCGAGGGCGGCCACTACATCGACGCGCTCACCATCCACGCACACGCCCGCGACGCCGCCCGGCAAACTGGTGATCCGGCCGGGCAGGCCCACGCGCAGCTCGGCCTCGGCGGCATCAACATCCGCCTCGGCCGGCTGGAGCTGGCCACGGAGCATCTCCTCCAGGCGTCAGTGCTGTTCCGGCAAGCCGGCGACCTGATCGGCGAAGCCCGCGTGCTGACGAACCTCGGCGTCGTCGAGGACCACCGAGGCTTCTACCAGGCCTCCGCCGACCGCCTCGAGCAGGCGCTGGCACTGTACCGGCAGACCTCCCACACCATCGGTGAAGCCATGGCACTGCACAACCTCGGTGTCGCAGAAGACCACCTGGGCCGCCATCAGGCCGCCGCCGACCGCCTCGAGCAGGCGCTGGCCCTGTACCGGCGGCTCGGCTACCCCCGCGAAGAAGCCATGGCGCTGCACAACCTCGGCCTCGCTGAGATGGGGCTGGGCCGCTACCAGGAAGCCGCCGACCGCCAGGAGCAGGCGCTGGCCCTGCTCCGACAGCTCGGCTACCCGCGCGGGGAAGCCTGGGCGCTGTACGGCCTCGGCAGCGTCCAGACCCGCCTCGGCCGGCCTGACCAGGCCATCGCGCTCCACCAGCGGGCCCTCACCCTCTTCCGGGAGTCAGGTGAGCGCGGCGGCGAGATCCGAGCGCTCAACGGCCTGGGCGAAGCCACCCTCGCCGCCGGCCGCCCCGCCGACGCGCTGACCCACCACACCACCGCCCTGAGCACCGGCGTCATCCCCGATCAGCAGGCCCGCGCCCACACCGGCGCCGGCCGCGCCCACCACATTCTCGGCGACCTCGTCCGCGCCCGGCACCACTATGAACACGCCCTGGCCCTGCACACCCGCCTCGGATCCCCGGATGCCCACGACGTAAGGGCCTGCCTCATCGCCCTCGACGCCTCACCTGACACCGGCCACGACCAACACGATTGACGGATCCTCTTCTGCTCAGGTTGATCGCCAGCGGCACGAGGGCGGCGCCCCAGGTTCGATCGTCAGGCGACCAGTTGGGGGTGGGCGGCGAGGAAGCCCTTGACCTGGTCGGTCCGGACGGCGGTGAGCAGGTTGATGCTGGTCTGGTCGAGGTCTTCGGCCGTGCCGTTGCCGGGCGACCGGTTGAACGTGCCCTCGTTCGTCTTGATGGTGACCACGTCGTCGCTGCTCACGCCGCGCATGGCGTACACCCAGTCGGCCAGGTCGATGCCACCGCTGTCGATGGTGATCGCCTTGCCCGCGACCTCGATGACCTTGTTGAACCGCACCGGATTGGTGAGCACGTCCTTGCTGAGCATCTTCTTGAAGACGGCCTTGATGAACTGCTGCTGGTGGCGTTGCCGGTCGTAGTCGCCGTTGGGCAGGGTCTCGCGCTGCCGGACGTAGTCGAGGGCCTGCCACGGTTCGAGATGCTGGTAGCCGACGTGGTAGACCACCGGGGTCACGCCCGGAACCGGATCCAGGCCCTGGCCGCCGTCGTCTCTGGTGTACTGCCGGAACGGGACCTCGGTCCCGCCCGTGCTGTTGTGACCGATGCTCACGGACGTGGTCTCCTGATCCACGTACATGTCGACCCCACCGAGCACGTTGACGACCTGTTGGAAGCCGGTGAAGTCGACGATCCCCGCACCGTCGAACGTCACCCCGCACAGCTTCCTGATCGTCAGGGCGAGCAGCTCGACGGCATGGCGGCGGGCGGCCGGCCCGGTGAGGCCGTTGCCACCGTAGGCGAACGCGGCGTTGACCTTGTCGTCGCCGCCCGGGTACCGCCTGGCCCCGTTGTCGTACGGCGGGATCTCGACCCAGGTGTCCCGAGGAATCGAGACCATGAACGCGGCGTCATACGTTGCCGGGACGTGCAGGATGATGATCGAGTCGGAGCGTACGGGTTCGCGAGGGTCCTGGCCGGGGCGGGCGTCGACACCGATGAGCAGGATGTTCTTCGCCCCTGTGACTGACGCGTGGCCGGGCTGCTGGGCCCAGCTGCCGGTGTCGCCGAGCAGGTTCTGCTCGACGACACCGCGCGTCGCGTACGACAGCAGGGCCTCCTTCGCCACGAGCACCCCGGCGGCCAGCACGACCAGGGTCGTGCCGAGCACGATGCACCACCGCGCCCACGACGGAGCCTTGCGCCGTGCGCCCTGGCTCCGGTCGCCCGGCACGGTTGCCCGGCCGCACGCGCGCTGGTTCCGGTCGCTCGGCACGCTTGCCCGGCCGCACGCGCGCTGGTTCCGGTCGGTCGGCGCGGTTGCCCGGCCGCGCGCGCGGCCGGGCCGGTCGTTCACCGGATCACCGGACCGGTGCGGTTCATCCGGAGAGGTCACCGGGCCGGCTCCTGTTCACGAGTACATCGGACAGGAGAAACCTATGGACCAGGTGGACCGGCGGCCGTGGCGTCCTGCGACATCAACCCCGTCTTTCACCCCCTACGAACCGGTGCCCGGGTACGAATGGGCCGCTCGCAACACGCGTCCGTCCACTCACGGGGATCCCCATGTCGGTACCTCCTGCCCTCCATGCGGCGCAGTAGCGTCGCGGGGGCCGCGCCGCGGTGGTGGCTCTACCTGCCGGCGTTCTTCCTGATCGCAGCGGGGTGGGCGCTCGCGCTGCCGGTCAACGGCACGTACGACGAGAAGGACCACATCGCCCGTGCGTACGCCGTGACCACCGGACAGCTCACCACCCACCGCACGGTCGTCGACCGGCGCGACGACCGCAAGCCCGCGTTCCTGGTGCCGGCGAGCCTGATGCCCGGCAACAGCAACGTCGACTGCGCCTGGGCGCCCCGCCCGGCGCGCCCGGCCGACTGCCAGCGCTGGACCACCGACCGGGCCCGCGTCCTCACCCCGAGCGGGGCGGCCAGGTACAGCCCGGTCTACTACCTGCTCGTCGGTGCGCCGCTGGTGATCGCGCCCGACCGGACCGGCATCCTGCTCGCCCGGCTCATGTCGGCGCTGGCCGCGGCCGCGCTCCTGGCCGGAGCGGCCGGTGCCGCGCTGCGGCTCGGCAGCCGGCTGCTCGCGCTCGGTGTCGTGCTCACCGCGACGCCGATGGCGGCGAACCTGGCCGGCTCGGTCAACCCGAACGGCCTCGAGATCGCCGCGGGCGTTGCCGTCTGCTGCGGGCTGCTCGCCCTGCTGCGCGCGCCCGACGCGCTGCTCGGCGACCGCGCCGTGCGCCGCCTGCTCGTGCTGGTCGGGGTCGGTTCGCTGGTGCTGCTCACCGTCCGCCAACTCGGGCCCGCGCTGCTGACGCTCATCGTGACGGCGTGCGTGGCGCTGGCCCGCCCCGGCCGAATCGCCCAGCTGTGGCGGCGCCGCGAGACGCGCTGGATCGTCGCCGGCTCGTGGTCGCTCGGTCTGGCCGGTTCGCTCGGCTGGATGGCGTATTCCGGCGTGGCCGGCGTCGCTGCGGTCGTCCGCGACGCCCAGCACCTCGCCCCGTCGGAGCTCGCGCAGGTCCTGGCCACCCGGCGCATCCCGTTCTATCTCAGGCAGGTCGTCGGCCAGTTCGACTACGGCGAGACCAAGCCACCGCTGGTGGTCACCGCGGCGTGGTACCTGCTGCTGGGCGCCGTGGTGGTGCCGAGCCTGATCCACGGCGGCCGCCGGCTCACCCTCGTCGCCGCCGCGCTCGGCGCCGCCTGCCTCGGCCTGCTCCTGACCCTGGAACTGCATTATCTGCCGATCATCGGCTGGTTCGCGCAAGGCCGGTACGCGATGCCGGCAGCCACCGGCGTGGTGCTGTGCGCCGCCTGCGCCCCGCGGTTCGAACGCCGCCTCGCCTCGCGGCGCCGGCTACGCCCCTACTGCACCGTCCTGACCTTCACGGCCGCAGCCCTGCACGTGTACCTGCTGGCGTTCGTGATGACGCGTTTCCGGTCCGGCCCGGGCGCGCGTCTCGACCCGTTCACGGGCGTCTGGCAGCCACCGGTCGGCGCGCTGCCGCCGCTGCTGGCGGTGCTGGCCGGCGGCACGATCCTCGCGGTGCTGGCCGCAGTGGCGACCGGCGACAGGACGCGTGGTCCCGTCCACACACCGCCAGAACAGCACGCGTTGCCTTCCACGCCGAACGTCCAGTGACCCGCCCGGGCCGGAGCGGTCGCTGCCAGCTTCCCGGCCGCCTGGAGTCGATCGAGCGTTTCGGACGTTAGCCGGCGGTAGCACTGGGTAGCGGCGGCTTGCCGTGCTCGTGCCACGGCTTGACCTTCGAGCGATCCGCCGTGGGGGTTCGGTTGACCAAAATCAGTGTTGAGCCGGTGGTTGCGCCGTCGCCGGTTCGTCGTCAGGGGCTGCGGCTGTGGCTGACCGTGGCCGCGGCGGTCGTCGCGCTCGCCGTCGGCGGGTTCGTCACCTTCAGGCTCACCAGGACCGTTCCGGCGCCGCAGATCAAGCAGACCTTGCCGCAGACGTACACGATCCCGGGCGCTGCGCCGGTGCTGCCGTGGCCGCAGGCGGGGCAGGCGGCGGTCGAGATTGACGGACTCGGCCGGGTGGGCAGCTCCGGTGGGTCGCGGCCCGTGCCGATCGCCAGCGTCACCAAGGTGATGACCGCGTACCTGATCCTGCGGGATCATCCCCTGCGCCTCGACGAGAACGGCCCCACGCTGATCGTCTCGCCGGAGGAGGCCGCCGCCTACCCGGCCCAGCTCGCCTCCGGCCAGTCGGTGGTCCAGGTGGTCGCCGGTGAGGTGCTCACCGAACGGCAGGCCCTCGAGGCCCTGCTGCTGCCCTCGGCCAACAACGTCGCCCACATCCTCGCCCGGTGGGACGCCGGCAGCAGCGACGCGTTCGTCACGAAGATGAACCAGACCGCGGCCCAGCTCGGCATGGCCGATACGAAGTACACCGACCCGTCCGGGCTCGACCCGACCACCGTGAGCACCGCCGCCGACCAGGTCACCCTGGGCCGGGTGGCGATGCAGGTGCCGGTGCTGGCGCAGATCGTGGCGATGCCGAAGGCCACGCTGCCCGTGGTCGGGCAGGTCGGGAACGTCAACACCCAGCTCGGCAAGGACGGGCTCGTGGGCATCAAGACAGGCTTCACCGACGAGGCCGGCGGCTGCCTGCTCTTCGCCGCCGAGTTCTCCGCGGAGGGGCAACGGTTCAGGGTCATCGGTGCCGTGCTCGCTCCCGGCCCGAGCCCGGCGGACGCCTTCGAGGCCAGCCGTCGCCTGGTACAGGCCAGCAGCGGCCTACTGCACAAGTACAAGGTCGTGCACTCCGGCGAGGTCGTGGCGACCCTCCGGGGACCGACGGGCAGGAGCACCACCCTCGCCGCGACCGGCGACGTGGACGTGGTCGGCTGGCCCGGCCTGACGTACCGGATCGACACGGTGGGCGCCTTGCCGGGCCGCATCGCGGCGGGCACCGGTGCCGGCACGCTCAAGTTCACCGCCTTGGCCACGGCCGCGACCACGGCCGTGCAGGCCACCCGCGCGCTCGAACCACCGAGTTGGTGGGAACGAATCACGCACGGGTGAGCGCAGCCTCGCACACGGCGTGGCCCGCGTGAGCGTCCGGCACGACGCGGTCAGCGCCCGGGTTCACTGTCCGGGGGTGTCCGTCTCCGCGGCGGTGATCGCTGTGAACGCTTCGAGGGCTGCCACATCACTGTCCGGCCGCCGGACGTACGCGTCAGCCCAGCCGGCGGCGTCCGGGTATCCGCTGGCGATGATCCGCTCGGCGGCGGCGTGGACGTCGTATCTCGTGCGCCGCAGTTCGACGGCCGGTCCGAGGATGCTGCCACAGTGTCGCCGGCCGGCCCCGCCGGCACCCTGCCGTCGAGCCCGGCGAGCAGTTCCCGCTCACCGTTGCCATGGACCCAGATGGCCTTGTCACCCAGCCCGGCCAGGCGGGCGACCGCGTCGGCGACCTCGGGGCGGGGCGGGTCGAACATGGCGATGAGGCCGAGGAGGGTGAGGTCGCGTTCGGCGTCTTCGCGCCGTGCGGGTGGATCGTCGCCGGGCAGGGCGCGGTCGGCGACGGCGAGGAGCCGCAGGCCGTGGCCGGCCACGTCGAGGGGCCGGACTGCCGGCTCCACCGCGGCATACCTGCCGCCGCCGCGGGGTACGCCGTCCGGACCCGGTGAATCGGGCAGTGGCGCGTGATGCGGGAGACGACATGACCAGTTCGGACCCGCTGGTGATCGTCGGCATCGACGGTTCCCCAGCCGGCGTGGGCGCCGTCCGCTGGGCCGCCGATGAGGCAGTACGCCTCCAACGGCCGCTGCAGATCACCCACGCGCTGGGCGCTTCGGGTCGGCACGAGCCGACGCCCGAAGACCTCCAACCGGTCGTGCAGGCCGCCGCCGAGGCCCAGAGCTTCCAACCCGGCCTCCACGTCATCACCAGCACGTGGCAGGGCGAGGCCGCCCAGATCCTCGTCGAACAGTCCCGCCACGCGAGCCTGGTCGTGGTCGGCAGCCGCGGGCCGAGTGACGTTGAGCCGCTGCCGGCGGATTCCCTGGGCGTGCGACTGGCGGTGCACGCTCACTGCCCGGTGCTCGTCGTCCCCGACGCGCAGCGCTGGGCCGACCCGGCCGCCGTGTTGCCGAAGCATCCACCGGTGCTGGTGGGCACCGACAGTTCGGACAATGCGCAGCTGGCCATCGAACTGGCCTTCGCTGAAGCGGCGTCACGTCACGTCGACCTGATCGCGGTGCGAGCCTGGCAGGAACCGCCGCGCCGCTGGGGTTTCGCCGCGAGCCCGGGCCGGTTCGCCGACCTCGCGGACCGGGCGCTGGCGGCGGACGTGGAGCCCTGGCGAGCCGAACATCCCCGGGTCCGGGTTGAGCTGCGTTGTCTTCACGGAGCTCCGGCGCCGGTCCTGCTCGCCGAGTCGCGTGACGCGCTCATGGTCGTGCTCGGCCCCCGCGGCACGGGCGGCTCCGACGAGCTGCGACTCGGGTCGGTCACCCAGCAGCTCCTCGAGCACGCATCCGCGCCGGTGCTGGTGGCCCGCCGCTGAGGCGCTCGAAGTTCATCAGCGAGGCGGTCAGCCGCGGACTGAGCCGTCGTCGTTCACCCTCAACGGCACGACCGTCGACATCAACGGCGCTGGGCGTGCCGGATGATCCGCGCGACGCTGGATACGACGAGCATCCGTTCCTCAGAACGGAGATGGCATCCGATGAGCGAACGCATCCGGAAGACGGCGGCCGACCGCGAGCGGGCCAATCTGGCCGACTACGCCTGGGTCCGGCACGACTTCACCTGGCAGCATGCCCGGTCGTGGTTGTCCGGCATGCCCGGTGGCCGGGGGCTCAACATCGGCTACGAGGCAGTCGACCGGCACGCCGCCGGCGAGCGGGCCGGTGTCGTCGCGCTCCGCTGCGTGGACCGCTCCGGCGCCGTGCAGGACGTCACGTACGCGGAGCTGGCCCGGCGCACGAGCCGCTTCGCCAACGCGCTGCGCGCCCGCGGCATCGGCCGCGGTGACCGCGTGTTCACCCTGCTCAACCGCACTCCTGAGCTGTACGTGACGGCACTTGGCACGCTGCGCGGCACCAGCGTGTGCGCGCCGCTGTTCCCAGCGTTCGGTCCCGAACCGATCCGGGAGCGGCTGTACCGCGGCGGCGGCAAGGTCCTGGTGACCACGCCCGAGCTGTACAGCCGGCGGGTGGCGCCGATCCGTGACGCCCTGCCGGAGCTGCGTCACGTGCTGGTCGTCGGCGACGGTCCCGCGCCGGAGGGCACCGAGTCGTTCGCGGCCGCGGTCGGCGCGGCGGCGGACACCTTCGAGGTGCCGCCGACCGACCCGGCCGACATGGCGTTGCTGCACTTCACCAGCGGCACCACCGGCCACCCGAAGGGCGCGGTCCACGTGCACGAGGCCGTCGTGGCGCATTACGCCACCGCCCTGTACGCGCTCGACCTGCGCCCCGACGACGTGTTCTGGTGCACCGCCGACCCCGGTTGGGTGACCGGCACCTCGTACGGCATCGTCGCGCCGCTGGTGCACGGCGCCACGGTCGTCGTCGACGCCGCCGAGTTCGACGCCCGCCGCTGGTACGACACCCTGCAGCGGCTGCGGGTGACGAACTGGTACACGGCGCCGACCGCGCTGCGGATGCTCATGCGGCACGGCGCGGAGCCGGCCCGCCGGCACGACCTGTCGGCGTTGCGGTTCATCGCCTCGGTCGGCGAGCCGCTCAACCCGGAGACGGTGCTGTGGACGCGGGAGGTGTTCGGCCGGCCCGCGCACGACACGTGGTGGCAGACCGAGACCGGCGCGATCATGATCAGCAACTACGCGGGCATGGACGTCAAGCCCGGCTCCATGGGCCTGCCGATACCCGGCGTCGAGGCGGCGCTGCTGGAGCGGGGCGAGGACGGGCGGGCCCGGATCGTCGACGGCGCCGTCCGCGTCCTGCACTCCCCGGGCGCCGTCGGTGAGCTGGCCCTGCGCCCCGGCTGGCCGTCGATGTTCCGCGGCTACCTCGGCGACGAGGAGCGCTACCGCGCCGCGTTCGCCGGCGGGTGGTACCTCAGCGGCGACCTGGCCAGACGCGACGACGAGGGCTACTACTGGTTCGTCGGCCGGGGCGACGACATCATCAAGTCGGCGGGGCACCTGATCGGCCCGTTCGAGGTCGAGAGCGTCCTCATGGAGCACCCGGCGGTCGCCGAGGTCGGCGTCATCGGCAAGCCCGACGCCGTGGCCGGCGAGGTCGTCAAGGCGTTCGTGTCGCTGAGGCCCGGGTATCAGCCGGTCGACGCACTGCGGCTCGAGCTGCTCGCGCTCGGCAGGCGCCGGCTCGCCGCGCTCGCCCCGAAGGAGATCGCCTTCGACCAGCATCTCCCCCACACGCGCAGCGGGAAGGTGATGCGGCGGCTGCTCAAGGCCCGCGAGCTCGGCCTGCCCGAGGGCGACCTGTCCACATTGGAGGTGTCGCGATGACCGCCGGAACCCAGCCGGTCATCCAGTCGGCCACCCAGCCGACGAGCCCGGCAGACCCGCGCGTGGACCTGCTCCGGCAGATGGTCCGGGTGCGCCGGTTCGAGGAGCGGTGCGTGCAGCTGTACAGCTCGGCGAAGATCCGCGGGTTCATGCACCTGTACATCGGCGAGGAGGCGGTCGCGGTCGGCGCGATCGGGGCGCTGTCCGCGGACGACGCCGTCGTGTCCACGTACCGCGAGCACGGCCACGCACTCGTCCGCGGTGTCGGCGCCGAGGCGGTCACGGCCGAGATGTTCGGCCGGGTCACCGGTTGCAGCCGCGGCCGGGGCGGCTCCATGCACCTGTTCGACATCGGCCGGCGCTTCTACGGCGGCAACGCGATCGTTGCCGGCGGCCTGCCGCTCGCGGTCGGGCTGGCGCTTGCCGACCGGATGCTGGGGCGTCCCGCGGTGACCGCGTGCTTCTTCGGGGACGGCGCGGTGGCGGAGGGCGAGTTCCACGAGTGCATGAACCTGGCCGCGCTGTAGCGGCTGCCGGTCCTGTTCTGCTGCGAGAACAACCGGTACGCCATGGGCACCGCGCTGGAGCGCACCCACGCGGTCACCGATCTGGCCGCGCGGGCCGGCTCGTACGGGATGCCGTCCGCCGCCGTGGACGGCATGGACGTGCTCGCCGTGCGGGCCGCCACCGCCGGCGCCGTCGCGTCCGTGCGCGGCGGCCGCGGCCCGTTCTTCCTGGAGCTGCGCACGTACCGGTTCCGGGCCCACTCGATGTACGACCCGGACCGGTACCGCGACAAGGCGGAGATCGCCCGGTGGAAGCGGCGCGACCCCATCGACCGGCTCCTCAAGCAGCTGCGCGACGGCGGGGTCGTCGACGCCGCCGAATTGGTGGCGATGGAGACGGCGATCGCGGCGGAGATCGACGCCGCCGTCGCCGCGGCAGACGCGGCACCGGTCGAGGACGTCGCCGACCTCACCCGCTTCCTCCTCGCCGAGCGAGGAGCCCGCAATGGCTGAGACCACCTACCGGGAGGCGCTGCGGGAGGCGCTGCGCGACGCGCTGCGGCGCGACGAGCGCGTCTTCCTCATGGGCGAGGACGTGGGCCGCTACGGCGGCGCGTTCGGCGTGAGCCTGGGCCTGCTGGAGGAGTTCGGCCCCGAACGGATCCGCGACACGCCGCTGTCGGAGTCGGCCTTCGTCGGCGCGGGCATCGGCGCCGCCATGAACGGCATGCGACCCATCGTGGAGATCATGACCGTCAACTTCAGCCTGCTCGCCCTGGACCAGATCATGAACAACGCGGCGACGCTGCGGCACATGTCCGCCGGCCAGTGCGGCGTGCCGCTGGTGATCCGGATGACGACCGGCGGCGGCCGGCAGCTGGCGGCGCAGCACTCGCACAGTCTCGAGGGCTGGTACGCGCACATTCCGGGGCTGCGCATCGCCGTGCCGGCGACGGTCGCCGACGCCCGCGGGATGCTGTGGACGGCGTTGCAGGACCCGGACCCGGTGCTCGTCTTCGAGCACGGCTCGCTGTACAACACCAGCGGCGACCTGCCCGACGGCGCCGGCCCCACCGACCTGGACCGTGCCGGGATCCGGCGGGCCGGCCGGGACATCACGATCGTCACGTACGGCGGGACCCTGGGCAAGACGCTGACCGCCGCCGAGGAGTTGGCGGACAACGGCATCGACGCCGAGGTGATCGACCTGCGGGTGCTCCGGCCACTCGACGACGTGACCGTGATGGAGTCGGTCGCCCGCACGCACCACGCGCTCGTCGTCGACGAGGGCTGGCGCTCCGGCAGTCTCGCCGCGGAGATCACCACGCGCATCGTGGAGCAGGCGTTCTACGAGCTCGACGCGCCGGTCGGCCGGGTCTGCTCGGCGGAGGTGCCGCTGCCGCACGCGCAGCACCTCGAGGCGGCCGCGCTGCCGCAGCCGACCGGTATCGTCCGCGCCGCGCGGGACCTGGTCGGCGCGTCGTGAGCGAGTTCCGGATGCCGTCCCTCGGCGCTGACATGACGGACGGGACGCTGCTGGAGTGGCTCGTGCACCCCGGCGATCCGGTGCACCACGGCGATGTCGTCGCGGTCGTCGACACCGACAAGGCCGCCATCGACGTCGAGTGCTTCGCCGACGGCGTCGTCCAGGACCTCGTCGTCGAGCCCGGGCACCGCGTCCCGGTCGGCACCGTGCTGGCCACCATCGCCGACACCACGGCACCGCCCGCCGCACCACCTGCCGGCGCACCGCCGCCAGCCGCCGTGCGGGCGCCTGCGCCGCCGTCGACGGGCGACGGCGGCGGGCCGTCTCTGGTCCTGTCGCCGCTGGTACGCCGGCTCGCTGCCGCCCGTCACGTCAACCTCGCCGCGCTGCACGGCAGCGGCCCCGGCGCCCGCATCATGCGCGTCGACGTCGAGCGGGCGGCGGCCGCTCCCACCCGGGTGCGGAGCACACCGCTGGCGCGGCGCCTGGCCCGCGAGCTCCGGGTAGACCTCACCGCCGTGCCCACCGCGGCGGACGGCGTCGTGCACGCCGGCCAGGTGCGCCACGCCGCGGACACCGTGGCCCGGGGTGCACCGAGCGCACCAGCGGCGGCCGCCGCGGCAGACCGGACCGCCGGCATGCGGACGACGATCGCCGCGCTCATGGCCAGGTCCAAGCGCGAGATCCCGCACTACTACCTGACCGACAGCGTGGACCTCGCCGCCGCCATGGCGTGGCTGCGCGAGTGCAACCGCCGGCTGCCGGTCGCCCGGCGGATCGTGCCGGCGGCGCTGCCGCTCAAGGCGTCCGCGCTCGCCGCGCGTCAGGTGCCTCAGCTCAACGGCTTCTGGGGCGAGCACGGATTCGCGCCCGGCGGCGGTGTCCACGTCGGCGTCGCGGTCTCGCTGCGGGGCGGCGGGCTCGTCGCACCCGCCATCCACGACGCCGACCAGCTGGACCTGGCCACACTCATGGACCGGATGCGAGATCTGGTCACCCGCAGCCGCGGCGGCCGGCTGCGCGGCTCGGAGATGGCCGACCCGACCATCACCGTCTCCAACGTCGGCGAGCAGGGCAGCGAGTCCATCCTCGGGGTCATCTACCCGCCCCAGGTCGCCCTCGTCGGATTCGGGCGCATCGTCGACCAGCCGTGGGCGGTCGACGGGCTGATCGGCGTCCGGCCCATCGTGCGCGTCAGCCTCGCCGCCGACCATCGGGCCACCGACGGTGCGGTCGGCTCCCGCTTCCTCGACCGCATCGCCCGGCTCATGCAGAAACCGGAGGAGCTATGAACCAGGACGAGGCAACCGAGGCGATCCATGCGGCGCTGCGCGAGGTCGCACCCGACGTCGACCCGACGGCCGTGCCATCGGACGCCGAGCTGCGTGAGGCGTTCGAGCTGGACTCGCTGGACTTCCTGCGCGTCGTCGAACTGCTCACCGGGCGCACCGGAGTCCGCATCGACGAGGACGACTATCCACGGCTGACCACGATCAGCGCGGCAGCCGAGTGGCTCTGCACGGCCGCCGCCACCTGACCGCAGCCTGCCGGGCACTCCGTCACCCTTGCGGAGGATCTCACCCCGGTCGTGCCCGATCGCCGCCGCCGGCGCGGGCAGGTCCCGCGGCGACGAGCGGTCGTGGTCACGGCGTCTCCTGCGGGGCCGGTGCCGACCTCGCGGCGACCGGTCCGTACTGTGCGTGTCCCGGCGGGGCGCAGAGCTTTGCGGTCAGCCGCGCGGCGAGCGTGCGCAGCGGGGTGGTGGCGTGCACCGGCACCGGCACCGGTCCGGTCAGCCGCCGGGCCGCCTCAGGCAGCCAGTTCAGTTCGGTGGCGCACCGGTCCCGAGCCGCCCGGAGCTCGCCGACCGGGTCGCCCGGTGCGGTGCGCCGCCCGCCGAGCATCACCGGCACCAGCAACGGTTCGCGCCCGGAGGGAGCGGGCTCCTCGCGCAGGGCGAGCACGTCACCGTCGTCGGCGCGGGGATGCCGGTACACCTGTTTGGCGCCGGGCCAGGTGACCTTGCCGGTGGACAGCTTCATCACCGGCCGGTCGCCGTACGCGACGAGTTTGTAGACGCTGTCGAGCGACGGGGCGTCCGCGGAGACGCCCATCCTGGTACCGATGCCGTAAGCGTCGATCGGTGCGCCCTGCGCGACCAGTGCGGCAACGGCGTGCTCGTCGAGTCCGCCGCTCGCGACGATCATGGCCTGGCGCAGCCCTCCTGCGTCGAGGATCTGCCGCGCTCGGCCGGCGAGC
Source organism: Dactylosporangium sp. NPDC050588 (assembly GCF_040654975.1). NCBI lineage: Bacteria > Bacillati > Actinomycetota > Actinomycetes > Micromonosporales > Micromonosporaceae > Dactylosporangium > Dactylosporangium sp. NPDC050588. Next base: position 34,985 of record NZ_JBFAJA010000107.1, read on the forward strand.
GCGGCGAGGTCGCCGGAGTCCAGCCGGACGCCGAGGCGACCGGTCAGGCCCAGTTCGGCCGCGACGTCCACGGCGGCGTGCAGCCCCGCCTCGGTGTCGTAGGTGTCGACCAAGAGGATCGGGTTGTCGGGGAAGTCCGTGGCGAACGCGCGGAACGCCGATCGCTCGTCGGGGAATGCCTCGATGTACGAGTGCGCCATCGTCCCCGACGGGTGCAGCCCGTACCGGCGGGCGGCGGCGAGGTTGCTGGTCGCTGCGAAGCCGGCGATCGCCGAGCACCGCGCCACGGTCGCCGCCGCGCCCAGGCCCTGGGTGCGGCGGAACGCGAAGTCGATCAGTTCGGCGTCCGGCGCGGCGAGCCGGCAGCGGGCCGCCTTGCTGGCCACCGTCGTGCCGAAGGTGATCACGTTGAGCACTGCGGTCTCGACCAACTGCGCCTCGGCGAACGGTGCGGTGACCTCCAGCAGCGGTTCGTCGGCGAAGACCAGGCGCCCCTCCGGCACGGCCCACACGTCGCCGGTGAACGTCATCTCGCGCAGGGCCGCCAACGACCCGGCATCCAACGCGGTGGCCTGCCGCAGGTACTCGATCTCGTCCTCCTCGAACCGGAAACCCTCGAGGAAGTCCAGCGCCTCCGTCAGTCCGGCCGCCACCAGAAACCCGCGGTCCGTCGGCAGACGCCGAGCGAACAGGCTGAACGTCGCCGGCCCGGTCATCGCCCGGCGCAGGTAGGCCGCCGCCATCCGCACCTCGTACATGTCGGTGCACAAGCCTGTCATGGGAATCCTCACCCCCTCCCGGCCGGCCGGAAACAGCTACCGGTCCTCATCTCCCCAGTTGTTCTGCGTTCACTCTGGCCGGCATGGGTCGCCCCGGCCGCAGGCGACGACGGTCCGCACCGACGAAACTCCCGACCGGTCCCTTGAGCGGGCGGCCCGGCTGGCCCGTCCGCACGAGACCACGACCCGGCGACGGCGCGGCCGACACGGCACAGGAACCGCTGACCGACACATGAAGGGAGCCGCCAGGTGCTCGGCTCGGCATGAGTCGCAGCGCCCGGGGAATGGAATCGATCGTAGGAACGATGCGGAGGAAACGATTGCCGTGCAAGCACACGTCGGGGACCGGCTCATCGAAGAAGGCACGCACGTCGGAGACCATCGGCGCATCGGTGTCATCACCGCCCTGCGACACGACGCCACCCGGCGAACTGCCGGAGGGGCCGCACCACTGAGGAGCCGACAATGCACGCCAAAAACATCATGACAGCGCCGGTGCACACCGTACGTGCCGATGCGCCGCTGGCCGACGCGGTGGCGCTGCTGGAGCAGAAGTCCATCACCACGCTGCCTGTCGTCGACGAGCAAGACACCCTGGTCGGGTTGATCAGCGAACTCGACGTGCTCCGGCAGCAGTCGGCTGCCGCGGCGGGCGGCGTGGCTCCGGGCGGCCGGGGTTCCCCCACGCCGCGCGTCGGCGAGGTGATGTCCAGTCTGCCGCTGGTGGCCTGGCCCGAGGCCGACGTCTCCACCATCACGGCCGCCATGGTGGAGCAGGGCGTACACAGCATCCCGGTCGTCTTCGAGGAGCACGTCATCGGCATCGTCAGCCGGTGCGACGTGCTCCGGACGATCCTGCCCACCGACGACTCCGCCCAGCGCGAGGCGCAGCGGCGCCTCGACAGCTACGCCGGCGGCCGGCACCGCTGGTCGGTCGCGGTCCACGACGCCACGGCGACCGTCGACGGCGGCTTCGACGACGACACGGAGCTCGCGGTCGCCGTGGCGCTGGTACACACCACGGTCGGAGTGAACGCGGTCCGCGTGGCCGCACGGTCCGGCGCGCACCGGACAGGATCGTAGGACGGCTGCGCCCGTGACGGAGGCGTGGACGCTGCAGTTCGACGGGTCCGACCCGGCCCGCGAGGGGTTGCGGGAAGCGTTGTGCACCCTCGGCAACGGCTACCTCGCCACCCGCGGCGCCCTGCCCGAGCGCGACGCCGGCGGGCCGTACTACCCGGGCACGTACGCCGCCGGCTGCTACAACCGTCTGCAGGACGACGCCGCGGGCGACACCGTCGAGAACGAGAGCCTGGTGAACCTGCCCAACTGGCTGCCGCTGACGTTCCGAGCCGATGACGGCCCGTGGTTGGGCCAGGCCGACGTGGAACTGCTCGACCAGCGGCACGAGCTCGACCTGCGGCGCGGCGTGCTGACCCGCCAGTTTCGCGTACGTGACAGCGACGGCCGGGTCACGGCGGTGACGCAGCGGCGGTTCGTGCATCTGCGCCACGAGCACGTGTGCGGGCTACAGGTCACGCTCACGCCCGAGGGCTGGTCAGGGACATTGACCGTGCGTTCCGAGGTCGACGCCACGACCAGCAACCACGGGGTGGCCCGTTACCAGGACCTGTCCGGCCAGCACCTGATGCTGCTGGACGCCGAACCGGCGGGCACGGACACCGTGCTGTGCGTGGTGCAGACCAACCAGTCACACATCCGTGTGGCCGAGGCCGCGCGCACCCAGGTCCACGACCAAGGGCACCCGGTCGACGCCGGACGCAGGGTGAGCCGGGAGCCGGGCCGCATCGGCCACGAATTCGAGCTCGATGTCTCGAGCGGGCAGCAGGTCACCGTCGAGAAGCTCGTCACCGTCCACACGTCGAGGGACAACGCGATCTCCGATCCCGCCGATGAGGCGGTGCAGCGGTCACGCTGGCTGGCCGGCTTCGACGAGCTGCTCGACGAGCACGTGCTGGCCTGGCGGCACCTGTGGCGGCGGTTCCGCATCTCGATGCAGGGCGAGGAGCGCCGTGTACTGCCGACGGTGCGCCTGCATCTGTTCCACCTGCTGCAGACGGTGTCGGAGAACAGCGTCGACGCCGACGTCGGGATTCCGGCCCGCGGGCTGCACGGCGAGGCGTACCGAGGACACGTGCTGTGGGACGAGCTGTTCGTCTTCCCGATCCTGAACCTGCGGATGCCGTTGCTCAGCCGCGCGCTGCTGCGCTACCGGTACCGCCGGCTGCCGTGGGCCCGGACGAGTTCCACACCGGCTATCCGCACACAGACGCGGAGGGCATCGACAACAACGCCTACACCAACGTCCTGACGGCATGGGTGATGCTCCGCGCGCTGGACGTCCTCGACCTGCTCAGCGCCGATCGCCGCGCGGAGTTGGTCGAGACGCTGGGCATCGCCCCCGGTGAGCCGCAGCACTGGCAGGACGTCTCCCGCCGGATGTACGTGCCGATCCGGCCCGACGGGATCATCGACCAGTTCGACGGGTACGCGGACCTCGCCGAGCTGGACTGGAACGCCTACCGCGACCGGTACGGTGACATCCGCCGCCTGGACCGCATCCTGGAGTCGCAGGGCGACAGCCCCAACCGGTACAAGGCATCCAAACAGGCCGACGTACTGATGCTCTTCTACCTGCTGTCCGCCGACGAGCTCGGGGTGCTGATCGACCGGCTCGGCTACTCGCTGCCGTCCGACGCGATACCGAAGAACATCGAATACTACTTGTCCCGTACCGCACACGGCTCCACACTCAGCGCGGTGGTGCACGCATGGGTCCTCGCCCGCAACCATCGCGCGCAGGCATTGCGCTACTTCGTCGAGGCGCTCGACACCGATGTCGCCGACATCCAGGGCGGCACCACCGCCGAGGGCATACACCTGGCGGCCATGGCCGGATCGGTGGACGTGCTGCAGCGCTGCTTCGCCGGCGTGGAGACCCGCGACGACACGCTGATGCTCAACCCGTACTGGCCGCCGCACCTGGGCGTGCTGGAACTCGACATCCGCTACCGGGCGCTCCCGCTGACGCTGCGAATCACCGGGGACACCGTCCGGGTCGAGGCCGGCCCCGGCCGACAGCCACCGATCCGGCTGTGTTGCCGCGGCCAGGCGGTCCTGCTCGGCCCTGGCGAGATCGTCGAATTCCCCGTCTCGCAACGCGGCACGGCCGTCAGTGAGGGTGAGGCCGGGTGCTCCGACGATCGCCACCGCACCCCGGGGGCGGGTCGGCGAATGCCCGGCTGACCGAGCCGAGCCGCAGTGGCGCCGGGCTTGTCCGTTACCGGTGGATGTTCGCCGGTGCGTAGGTCCCCGGCGTCGCTGTGTCTCCTCCGCCGCGGTCCAGTGTGATGCCCAGTTCGGCCAGTTCGGTGGCACGGGCAAGGTCGCCGGGAGTCACGATGCCGGTCAACCGGCCGTCGGTCACGACCGGGGTCAGCCGGTGGCCGCCGGCCAGCACCGTCGGGGCGGCGTCCATCAGGGGGGCGGCCGGGTCCAGCACATGGGTCCGGTCGACCGGTGCCGAGACGGCGCCCAGTCGTGTCCGGTCCCGGTCGGTGCCGGGAACCTTGGCGAGCGTGGTGAGGCTGACCAGGCCGGCCAGCCGTCCGTCCAGGTCCAGGACCGGGAAGATGCGGTGCGGGTGGCGGCGCGCCACGGTGGCGACGAAGTCCGCGACGGACTGGCTGATGTACCCACATGCGACTGGTGCCGTCATGACGTCGCCGACCCGAACCCCGGCCAGTGTCTTGCGCAGCATCACGTCAGTGGTTTCCGCGCGGGCGGCCGACGCGACGAACCACCCCAGCACCGCCAGCCACAGCCCGCTGAGGTTGGCGGCCAGCAGCACCTCGAGGAGACCGGCGGCGATCAGCAGCGCGCCCAGCGCCATCCCCGCCCGGCCGGCGGCGCGGCGGGCGGCCGCCCGGTCACGCCGCACCCACCACAGGACGGCAGCGAGCACCCGGCCGCCGTCCAGCGGTGCGCCAGGCAGCAGGTTGAACACCCCGAGGATGGCGTTGACGACGGCCAGCCACGCCAGCCCGGTGACTGCCAGCGAGCCGGCGTCCGTTGCGGAGGCGACAGCCGCGCCGGCGGCGAACACCCCGGCACCGGCCAGGCTCACCACCGGTCCGGCCAACGCGATCAGCAGGTCGGCCCGTGCGTGCGGAGGCTCGCCGTCCAACTCGGACACGCCGCCGAGCATCCACAGGGTGATCGCGCGTACCCGGACTCCGTAGTGCCGGGCGACCAGCGCGTGGCCGAGCTCGTGAGCCAGCAGCGCGGCCAGGAACAGCAGCGCCACGACCACCGCCACACCCCAGTACACGGCCGTCGCATACCCCCGCGCCCCGCCGGGCAGGATCACCGACGCCAGCCCCTGCACCAGGAGCAGCATGATCACGAAAACGGACCAGTGCACCCCGATCGGGATACCGGAGAACCGGCCCAGCCGCGCGGTCTGCCGCATCGCCACCACCGACCTCCCGTAACGGCGCCCGGCCCGCGGTTCCCGTGGACCCGAGCCAGCAGCAACCTTGCGTTGCTACCCGCAGGCCGGCGACCTCGAACCGTCCTGCAGCAAGAACGTCTCTGCTCCCGGCTGCGCGGCGGTCCGCGAGTCGCGCCGGGCCGCTGACGCGTCAGCGCCTTGGTCATCCGGGGGGCATACGCTGGAAGTCGACCGACGCCCGCGACGTTTGCTGACCGAACCGGCTACCGCTACCGGCATGAACGCCGCGGGCGCTACTTCGGCGAGCACAGGAGACGGTTACCGCTGGGCGAAGAGGCAGGCGATACACGATGCTCAGCTCCTCCTTCAGCCGGGAACGGATCGCGCTCGCGGCGGCGGTCCTCGGGCCGTTGGCCGTCGCCGTGGTCCTGATTCCCTTCCGTACCGCGATCTCCGGCGCGAACCTGGCGCTGGTCCTGGTGGTGGCTGTCGTCGCGGTGGCCGCCATCGGCAACCGCCTGGCCGGCGCGCTCGCGGCCTTGTCCGCCGCAGCGTGGTTCGACTACTTCCTGACCGAGCCGTACGAGCGGTTCACCATCGCCGCGAACACCGACGTCCTCACGGCGATCCTCCTGCTCGCCGTCGGCCTGGCGGTGTCGCAGCTGGCCGCGCGGGCCAACCGTCTGCGCCTCGTCACCATCACCGACGCCGACCACCTGGCCCAGATCTTCCGGACGACCCAGCTGGTCCAGTCCGGCGCCACCCCCAACCAGATCGTCAACCAGGTCCGCCCCGAGCTGGTCGACCTGCTGCACCTGCGCGGATGCCGGTTCGAGCAGGGACGCCTGCTCGGCCGTCCACCGCGGCTCGAACCCGACGGCAGCATCACGCCAAAACCCATGCACTCGTCGTCGCAGGCGGGCGAGCTACCGGACGAGGACGTCGAACTCAGAGTCTGCGCCGACGGCGTCTACTACGGGCGCTTCATGCTCACCCCCACCCCTGGCGATGCCGTGCCGCTGCAGGCCCGGCTCGTCGCGGTCACCCTCGCCGACCAGGTCGCCGAGGCATTCGACGCCGTACGCACCACCAGGCCCGATCACCGGCCCTGACCGAATGGGTGACCACGAAAGGACGTCCAGGGTCCGTTGGAGCACGCCCGGTTCCAAACCGTTTGGAACCGAACAAGTTGAGTCAAGGGATCCAGGAGCGACATGCTTGACCAGACATGCAAATCAACGAATGAAATGGGGACCAGGACCACCGACGAAACCACCGCCAACCGCGTAGCCGTCATAATCGAGATCAAAGGCTCATGGAACAAGGAGATATCCGCTAAGCGCACAGCACCTCTACGAGGAGGATCGTCGCCGTGCCGTTCTGCACCGCGGCACGCTGCGCATCCGACAGATCAGCGCGCTCGAACACGAGCTTGCGCCTATCGCCGCGGAGCTCGGCGGCCTTTCCCAGCCGGTAGACGACCACCGACGCGGACGGTGTCACCCCTTCGGGCTGGTATCCGCTGGCGACTGCGTCGTAAGCACCGTAGCTGCCCAGTTCCGGCGAATCCCGCAACTTCACCTGGTGCAGGTGGAACGCCCGGATCGGGTCGACGCCGACCGGCCCGACCAAGTACGTCCTCGACACGTCCTCGACGCGTCCTCGACGCCGTCATACCAGCGATGCGTCTCCTCGAAGCCGTCGACGCGGAGCCCGGCGACGCATGGCGGCGGCTGCTCCGACCGCACATACCACCAGACCCCGACCGCGCCGACCAACATCACGCCGAGCGCCACCGCCAGGACCGCGACAAGGCGACCGCTCCGTGGAGACCTCACACCGCCCTCGACCGGCTCAGGTGCGCTCAACAGTTGCTACCACCCGTCTGCGTGCAGACCATACCAGTCCTTCTTGAGCCCCAGATCGTAAAATTCCGTCCCGGCAAGCGACCCGAGACCCGCGAGGAAGAACGCCCCGCCCACCGTGAGTGCGACGGTCGTCGTCCACGGGTTGGCCTGGGCCGCCCACATTGCTCGCGAGCCGATGATCGTCCGGTCGTAGAACGTCGAGGCCTCCTGCATCAACAGCGCCAGCAGGTAGGCGGCATCGACGCCGACCTCGGCCGCGATCCGGATAACGTCCTCGGTCTAAGCCAGGAGATCCGGGTTGCCCGAGCCCTTCCTGGCCTGGGCGCACAGGTCCTCGAACTTCGGCTTCGGGGCGGCCCGCGGCCGGTAGTAGGTCTTGCCGTTCTTGTCCTTCGCGGAGCTCTTCTCGGTGGTCCCGTTGCCGTACCCCCGGGTTGCCGCGCGTTTCGTCGCCCGCGCAGTCGTCCTCGCCGCTGCACGTCCTCAAGGCCCGTGGCATCGCTCGACGTGAGTCGAACTCACCCATGACGCTGCCACCTGCGGACACGTCCGGCCGCCCGAGATCCACGCCGACGTCTGCTGCGAACTCTGCGGACTCGACTTTATGGACCACTCGCTCTAACCGGCGCCAGACAACGCCACACCCTCACAACAGTGAGCGGCCGCCCTCCCCCTAGAGCGTCCTAGGACAATGATGGAGGTCTGTGTTTCATGCTGCCGGCGACCGCCCCGTCGGCGACCGGCAGCATGAGGGGCGCTCTGGCTCATTTGAACAAGCCGTCGACATGCGTGAGCCGCCGCCCTTTGCTGCCCGCCACCTGGTGTCCGGCGGGTTCGGGCTCGTCCGTCTGATCGGGGTCAATGAGGGTCAAATGACCAAGAGCCGCCTTCCCCGGGTTCCGCAGATGCATGTCGGTTCTAGGTGGTGAAAGTATGCGTTGAGCTGCGGAAACACGGCTTGGCCGAGTGACGGGGCGTGTCACTAG